>JAKAZN010000245.1 GCA_021815835.1 Pseudomonadota bacterium | reverse complement strand
ACTTGGCGCGGACCATCGCGAAGTTTCCTGCCTCGATCTGCGCCGCCACGGGCAATGCGCGGATCCATTTCGACCCGGATTCCCGGGAGCTGCGGACGGGAAAACCGATGAGCTTCCGCGTGTAGTTTCCCACCTGCGACTTGCCCGCCTGGCCCGGATCCTCCGGCAGGCCGATCAGCACGGCCCGGCCGTCCTCGTGCGCGGCCCGCAGCAGGGCCTGTTCGACCTCGAGCGCGGTCGTGCGCTGGCGCACGATATCCAGCACCACGCAGCGCCCGCCGGCCTCGCACAGCAGCTTCAATCCTACCGTGTGGTCGGGATCGTTTCCTCCGGTGGCCTCGGTTGCGGCGAGGTCCCATCCCCGTACGATCATGCCGCCGGCGGCGTCGGGCGGGCTGTCCAGCACCGCGATCCGCGCCACCTTGAACAGACCGCCCTGCCCGGATCGCGGCGATTGCTGGAACAGCGCCGTCCACGCGCGCTCGCCCAGCTCGTCGCGTTTTCGCGATAAGGCCCGCTCGTCCTCCCATTCCGGCCACAACGCCTCGTCGAGCTTGCGGCCCAGCGGATCGTCGGCCTCGGCCAGCGCGGGCAGGCGCAGGACGGACCACTCGCCGCGACCGCGTTCCAGCAGCCGCCCGGCCAGATCGTCCTGATGCCAACGCGTCATCACCAGCACGATCCGCCCGCCCGGCTTCAGCCGTGTGACCAGATCGGAGCAATACCAATCCCAGAGATGGTTGCGTTGGCGCAGGCTCTCCGCGTCGGCCTGGCCGCGCACCGGATCGTCGATGATCGCGAGATCCGCCCGCCGTCCGGCGATTGGCCCGCGCACGCCGGTGGCGAAGAATTGTCCCCCGGTCGTGGTGCTCCAGCGCGCGATGGCGCGTTCCCCGTCGGCCAGCCGGTATCCGAGCAGCGCCGCGTGCTCGCCGATCAGCGACCGCGTGCGGTGGGCGAAATGCTTGGCAAGATCAGCAGTATGCGAAGCGGTGATGATCGAGGTCGCCGGGTGGCGCGCAAGCCACCAGGCCGGAAAAAGCACCGAGCAATAGGTCGATTTGGCCGAACCCGGCGGCATCAGGACCATCAGTCGGTCGATGTCGCCATCGGACAGCGCGTCCAGGCGCGCCATCAGCAACGAATGATGCCGCGCGACGGTGAAGCCGTCTGCGCCCAGAACATGCGCCGCCCACGCCGTGAGCGGGGGGGACGGGGCCGCGTCGGGGCGCCGCGCGCCCTCGGGCGAACGGCTCGGGGCGGGCGACATGGCTCGGATCAAGGAAACGGATGAGCGCGGCGCGGCGGCGAAGGGTCAGCGGCCGTGGGCGGCGGGAAACCGACCCGCCTGCAAGCCGTCCGCGCAAACCGCCATCATACCCGTTCCTATACCCGGAATTGGGGTCGGTGGTCAAGCATTATTTCCCAGGACCCAGAAAAAAATCCCAGGTCGCCGGGTTGCCCACCTTCCGGGCTAGCCGTGGCTCTTCGCGAACCCCGCCTGTTGTTCCGGCGTGGCCGGCTTCTGGTGCTGCGCCTGCCACTCTTTGTAAGGCATCCCGTAGACGATCTCCCGCGCGTCCGGATCGGCCAGCCCGATCCCGCGCGCCCCGGCCGCCTCGCGGTACCAGCGGCTCAGGCAGTTGCGGCAGAATCCGGCCAGATTCATCATGTCGATATTCTGCACGTCGCTCCGTTCGCGCAGATGCTCGACCAGCCGGCGGAAGGCGGCGGCTTCGATCTCGGTGGTGGTGGCGGCGTCGATCGGGGGGATGGACATGGGCGTCTCCTGCGCACAGCCGGGGCACATCGCGAGCGCCTAACATGGCGCCGACCCGGGCCCTCCGCCATACTCCCCCTTCTGCTTTCCAGCTCAGGATGACGCCCAGGATGCCCTTGCCCGACCGCGCCGCCACCACACCTCGCTGGACCGACCCCACCGCAAGCGCCCTGCTGCGCACGGTTTTCGACGCCGCCATCGCCGCCGCCGACCCGCGCCGTGTGCTTGCCGCCCATCTCCCGCCCAAGCCCACCGGCCGCTGCATCGTCGTCGGCGGCGGCAAATCCGCCGCCCTCATGGCCGCGGCGCTGGAGGAAGCCTGGCCCGACATCCCCCTCGAAGGCACCGTCGTCACTCGCTACGGCCACGCCGTCCCCACCCGTCGCATCGTGGTCATCGAGGCAGCCCACCCGGTCCCCGACGCCAACTCGGAAGCCGGCGCCCGGCGCCTGCTGGAGCGCGTCCACGACCTCGGCCCGCAAGACCTCGTGCTCGCGCTGATGTCTGGCGGCGGGTCCGCCCTGCTCGCGCTCGGCGCGCCGGGGATCACGCTCGCGGACAAACAGGCGGTGAATCGCGCCCTGCTCGCCTCCGGTGCGACGATCGGGGAGATGAACACCGTCCGCAAGCATCTCTCGGCGATCAAGGGTGGCCGCCTCGCGCGCGCCGCCGCGCCGGCGCGCGTCATCACGCTCGCGATCAGCGACGTGCCGGGCGACGATCCGGCGGTGATCGCCTCCGGCCCCACCGTGCCGGACCCCACCAGTTTTGCCCAGGCAAGCGCCATCCTCGCCCGCTACAATATCCGCCCGTCCGCGCACGTCGCCGCGCATCTGGCCGCCGCCGCGGACGAGACGCCCAAGCCAGGCGATCTGCCCGGCACGGATTTCCGCCTGATCGCCGCGCCCATGATGGCGCTCCGCGCCGCCGCCGGGATCGCCCGCGACGCCGGCATCACCCCGCTGATCCTCGGTGATGCCCTGGAGGGCGAATCGCGCGAGATGGGCACCGTCATGGCCGGCATCGCGCGCGCGATCCGCGCCCACGGCGAACCGCTCGCCCCGCCCGCGCTTCTGCTCTCGGGCGGCGAAACCACCGTCACCATCGGCGCCGGCCCCGCCGGGCGCGGCGGGCGCAATACCGAGTTCCTGCTCGCCCTTGCCGTTGCCCTCGATGGCGCGCCAGGCATCTGGGCGATCGCCGGCGACACCGACGGCATTGACGGCACCGAGGACGCCGCCGGCGCGCTGATCGGCCCCGACACCCTCGTCCAGGCCCGCGCCGCCGGCCTCGACCCGCGCGCGATCCTCGCCGCCCATGACAGCTACAGCCTGTTCGATACGATCGGCGCGCTGATTCGCACGGGACCCACGCTGACCAACGTCAACGACATCCGCGCCGTCCTGATCGCGCCCCCCGGGCCGCGCGCATGACCGGCGGGACGGAAGTCGAGCGGCTGATCGCGCTATTGGCGAAGCTCCCCGGACTCGGCCCCCGCAGCGCGCGCCGCGCGGCCCTGAAACTGCTGACCGAACCGGAAGCCCGGCTCCGCCCGCTCGCCGCCGCGCTGGCAGCGGCGGCGGACGCCGTGCGCGGCTGCGCGACCTGTGGCAATCTCGACAGCCAGGACCCCTGCGCCATCTGCGCCGATCCCGCGCGCGAGGCCGGTGTGATCTGCGTCGTCGAAGGTGTGGCCGATCTCTGGGCGCTGGAGCGCGCCCGGGTGCATCGCGGCCGATACCACGTCCTGGGCGGCGTGCTCTCGCCGCTGTCGGGCGTCGGTCCCGAGGATCTGCGCCTGGCCCCCCTGCTGGATCGTCTCGCCGTCGGCGGCGTAAGCGAAGTCATCCTGGCGCTTGGCGCGACGGTCGATGGCGCGACCACCGCGCATTGGCTGGCCGACCGGCTGCGCCCGACGGGCGTGGCCGTGACCCGGCTCGGCCAGGGCGTGCCGATCGGCGGGGCGCTGGACGTGCTGGACGAGGGCACGCTGGCTGCAGCGCTCAGCGCGCGGCGGAGGGCGTAGCTGGACGGTCAGCTCTCGGACTTGCCAGCGGCCAGTTCCGGCCACCACTTGGCTAGGCGGGCGCGCCCAAGAACGGTTGCCAACTGTCCCAGACGGCGCGCGGCAATGCGAGCACCGTGCCGGCTGCTGCGCCGCCTACCGCAAGCTGAAACTTGATCATGATCTGGTAGAATGTACGCTTGAATACGTTCGAGATATTTGGCCCTTCGACGCCGCGTCCGGCCCAGTCCAGGTTCTGCTGCAAGGTCGCAGGAAAGCCTTCGGCGTGCAGGTCGAGGGCATTGTTCAGCGCCGCGACCGCCTCCCGATAGCTGCCATCGAAATCCATAGTCTGGACCTCCATCAGGCCATAGCGTCCGGGCTGAAATGTGCCGTCCTTCGCTCGCAGGATTTCCACCAGGGTCACGTCGAACGACATTTCCGGGCTTTTCGCCGTGCCGCCGATCGAAATCTCGCCACCGAGTTTATCCTGGAAGAACAGGTAGCCGCGACCCGTCCGTGCGATCTCGCGGATCAGCGCCGGCGCTGTTCGCCAGCCTCGCCCGCCGCGCCCAGCCAGCCGGCCCCTGACACACGGGGCACGTGCCCCGAACCCGCCCGGTCCCGACAATCCCCAACGCCTGCCAGG
>JAKAZN010000244.1 GCA_021815835.1 Pseudomonadota bacterium | reverse complement strand
CCGCGGCTCATCGAGAGGCTTGCCGCGCAGGACGTGATCGAAGAAGCGCAGACGATAGGCGCGCCAGTCGCCGGCCCAGCTGTCGATCGGCGCGTCGGGTCCGAAATCGACCTCGCCCACCACGCGCGCGCTGCGGTCGCCATGCGTCCAGGGGCCGAGGATCAGGCGCTGGTCGCGCCGTCCCGCGGCGCGCAGACCGGTGTAGTTGGCTGCGGCGGTCAGCGCGTAGGGATCGTACCAGGACGAAAGATGCACCATCGCCGCGCGGCTGTAGCGATCGTACCAATCGGCCATGCGGATGCCGAGCTGGCCCCAGAACGGGCCGTCCGCGCCCTGGCGCCATTGTTCCAGGAGATAGGATTCGTAGGCGGGGTGGTGACGCAGGGGCGAATGCCCGGCGCGCCAGGGCAGGCGGGTGAACCAGGCGCGGATATCCTCGGCTTCCAGGGCGGCCCGCATGACGGGATCGGCTTCGGCTTCCGGCGAGGCGATCGCGTTGCGATACGCCCAACTGACCTGTTTCAGCTCGAACGCGCCCGATTGGCGGATGCCCGAACGCCAGGCATCGGCGAAGCCGCCGCAATCCAGCACCTGCGCGACGAGGCCGGGCGGATCGAGGCAGCCGAGCGCGGCCTGGGTGTGCGCGGCGTAGGAAAGTCCCATGGTGGCGATGCGCCCGTCGCACCAGGGCTGGGCGCGCAGCCAGGCGCAGGTATCGGCGCCGTCCTCGCCGTCGGCGAGGTATTTCACGAAGGTTCCTTCCGATCCGTAGCGCCCGCGCGTGTCCTGATAGACGACGGCATAGCCGGCGGCGAGGAACGGCGCGGCAAGCGCGGCGCGGGAGGCGGGGTTGGGATCGGCTTCGGTGATCTCGCTCCGGCTCGGCAAATGCCGCCCGTACGGGGTGCGTTCGAGGATGACGGGCACCGGCGCGGCGATGGCGGGGCGATGGAGGTCGGTGGCGAGCCGCACGCCGTCGCGCATCGGTATCATCACGGTCTCGGGCGGCATGATCGCGGTTCCCTGCTGTGGCGCGGCGCGGCGCGCAACCAATGCCGATCAGACCGTATTCCGGCGCGAAGCGCCAGGAGGCGTGGGCCGGCGCATCGCGCCAGGAGGCGCGGGCCGGCGCGAAGCGCCAGGAGGCGTGGGCCGGCGCGACGCGCCAGGAGGCGCGGGGCGGAGGCGCGGTCCGGTCGATTCCGTGATTGCCAGACCGGGCTGGCCCGGGTAGCATTTTGTCATTCAGCACGGATGAGGAATGTCAGATGCGTCGCCGTAATGGTCCAACCCTGCGCCGCGCCGCGCTTCTGGGATCGCTTGTCGCCACCGCCTTCACCGGCCTGGCGTCGGCCTCCGCCACCTTCCCGCCCATGCGCCCCGGCTTCTGGATGTCGCGCATGGTCATGCACATGAACGTGGCCGGCCGCCCGCCGAACAACGACAGCATCCCGATAGTCCGCTATGCATGCCATGACGCGGCCAGCATGGAAGCGGCGATGAAGGCCCTGAGCGGCGCCATGAGTGGCTGCACGTTCGATCTCGAAGGGTCCGGCGGCCACTATACCATGAGCACCCACTGCACGAATCCCATGGGCTCCCCCGGCACGATCACCGGCAGCGGAACCATCACCACCCATGGCGACACCGACGTGCATTTCGTCGAGAACTCGATCTCGGACGTGGCGAAGATGCACATGACGATGGCGGCGACGGGCGACAGCAAATGGGTCGGTGCCTGCCCCGCGGGCGCCGTTCCGGGGGATTTCGGCATCATGCGCAACGGCGTCTTCCAGAAGCAGGGCAACCGCCTGACCAAGAAATAAACGCGGGGCAACGCTGAGCGGAAACGCCCCGCGCGCGCGGGACCGGATGCCGGCTTGACAGGATCCTGGGCGGCGCATAGCGATTTTGCCGCGATCCGAAACGAGTTCCCGCGCCGGCACCCCGGCGGCGGGATCGTTGCGACAAGAACAGGAAACCCAGGACATGGCTCCCCCCTCCCCTGCCCGCGCGTCCAACCAGTTCGAGATTCCCCCCACCATGCGCGCCTGGGTCCTCGGCGGGCCGGAGGAACTGAAGCTGGTGGACAAGCCGGTGCCGGAACCCGGCCGGGCGGAAGTGCTGGTGCGGGTGGACGCGGTGGCGATCTGCGCCACCGATATCGAGATCCTGGCCCACGGCATGCCCGCCATGGTGGAAGGCCAATCGCCGTTCGGCAAGAACTTCACCATCGGCCACGAATACATGGGCACCATCGTGAAGCTCGGCCCCTCGGTCGATGAGTTCGCCGTCGGCGATCGCATCGCGGTGGAGATCCATGCCGGCTGCGGCCGCTGCCCGCGCTGCCGGGAGGGGATGTACACCTCCTGCCTGAATTACGGCTTTCCCTCGAAGGGCCATCGCGCCAACGGCTTCACCACCGATGGCGGCTTCGCCGAATACGCGGTCAACAACGTCAACACCATGGTCCATGTCCCGGACGAGATGTCCGACGAGGAGGCCACGTTGATCGTCACCGCCGGCACGGCGATGTACGGGCTCGATGTGGTGGGCGGGCTGATCGCCGGCGAGGCGGTGGTGGTCACCGGCCCGGGGCCGATCGGGCTGATGGGCGTGGCGGTGGCGAAGGCGCTGGGCGCCGATCCGGTGATCCTGACCGGCACCCGCGACTCGCGGCTGGAGATGGGACGCCGGCTCGGCGCCGACGCGGTGGTGAATGTCCGCAACGAAGACGCGGTGGCGGCGGTGCGGCGCATCACCGGCGGCAAGGGCGTGCAATACGTGCTGGAATGTTCCGGCGCGGCCGATGCCCTCGACCAGGCGGCGCGGATGGTCACGCGCGGCGGGCGGGTGTGCCTCGCGGCATTCCCGCATGAGCGGGTCTCGGTCGATCTTGCGTATATCGTGCAGAACAACATCTACGTGTTCGGCATCCGCGGCGAGGGCCGCAGCGCCACCCATCGCGCCGCGGCGCTGATGAAGCAGCGGCGGTTCGACGCGAAGATGATCCACACCCACACTTTCCCGCTGGCCGATCTGCCCACCGCGATCCGTTACGCGCGCGAGCGGATCGACGACGCGATCAAGGTGGTCGTCAAGACGCGCTGAGGCGCCGGACCTATTTCGCCGGATCGATCCAGCCGATATGCCCGTCGGGCCGGCGATACACCACGTTCAGCGCGCCATTGGCGCTGTTGCGGAACATCAGCACGGTCTGGTCCGCCAGATCCATCCGCATCACCGCCTCGCTCACCGACAGCAGGCTGATTTCGGCCGCGTGCTCGGCGACGATGGTCGCGAAGGGTCCGATCTCGCCGTCCGGCACCGGGCCCGCCGCGTCGGCCGCCCCCCCCTCGGTCTCGGCCAGCACGTATTGTCGCGCCGCCTCGGGCCGCTCCCGGCCGGCCAGCGCGCGGGCGTGATCGCTCACCCGGCGGCGATAGCGGCGCAGGCGCTTGGCGATATGCTCGGCGGCATCGTCGAAGGCGGCGTGCGCATCCGCCGCCTCCCCTTCGCCGCGCAGCGACAGGCCGCGCGCGGCATGGACGTTGATATCGCAGGTGAAGAAGCTGCGGGCGCGGCTGAACGTGACATGCGCCTCCTGCGCGTGATCGAAGTATTTGGACGCGATCGCGTCCAGATGGAGGGCCACCCGGGTGCGCAGGGCATCGGAAAGCTCCACCTGCTTGCCGGAAACCGTGATGTCCATCCTGCCGTCTCCTTCGGCCCCTTGCCGGGCTACTCCCTGGAGGCATTCCCTGGGGAGCAACACCCCGCAGCCGGGCCGTCCGTCGTCCACCGAGCCGCGTTCGCCGGCCCCCGGGGCCTCCTCAGCCCGGCGGCGCCTTGTCCCGCTTGCGCTGCACCGAGCTCGGGATGCGCAGCGCCTCGCGGTATTTGGCCACGGTCCGGCGGGCAATGTCCACGCCCTCGTTTCGCAGCGCGGCAACCAGCGCGTCGTCGGACAGAATCGCCTCCGCCGTCTCCGCCTCCACCAGGACGCGGATGCGGTGGCGGATGCGTTCGGCGCTGTGCGTCGCGCCGTCCATTCCTGCGATGGCGGTGGTAAAGAAATACTTGAGCTCGAAAATCCCGCGCGGGGTGGCGATGTATTTGTTCGCCGTCACCCGGCTGACGGTGCTTTCGTGCAGCTCCGTCGCGGTGGCGATGTCGCGCAGGATCAGCGGGCGCAGATGCTCGATGCCGTGGCGGAGGAACCCATCCTGCTGGCGGACGATCTCGGCCGCGACCTTCAGGATGGTCTGGCCGCGCTGGGCGAGCGATTTGACCAGCCAGGTGGCGTTGGCCAGATGCTCGGAGATGAAGGCGCGGTCGGCCTTGGCGGCGCGCGGCGCGATCCGGGCATGGAACTGATGGTTGACCAGCACGCGCGGCAGGGTCTCCGGGTTCAGTTCCAGCAGCCAGCCGCCGTCA
>JAKAZN010000243.1 GCA_021815835.1 Pseudomonadota bacterium | reverse complement strand
GATCGGTGCTGGACCATGAATGGTCCAGCGGGTCGCCTGTTCGCGTGATTCACGCTTGCCGACGATTCCGCCGCAAGCGATCACGCTCTACCACCGGCTGATCCCGCCGGCCCGCGCCCGCGCGCGCACCACGCCCCACCAGAGAAGCTGCGGCGGCAAGGTCAGCAGCGGCACATAGGGTTTCCACGCCGAGCCAGCGGCCATGAAGATCAGGCAACAAACACCGCCGAACGTCGCGAAACCCCAATGGATCAAGGTCACCGCAACCGCCGGGATGCCCGCACGCTGCGCCACCTGATAGAGATGCCCTCGATGCGCCGCGGTTAGAAGCTCCCCCGCCATCGCCCGGCGGATCAGGGTGAAGATCACGTCGAACAGCACGCCCGAGAGCAGCATCGGCACCAGCAGCAGCGACAATTCCACCCCGTCGAAGCGCGCCGCCACCACCCCCAGCATGGCCAGCACGAAGCCGCAGAACTGGCTGCCGACATCGCCCATGAAGATGCGCGCGCGCGGGAAATTGAACGGCAGGAACCCGACGATCCCCGCGGCCAGCAGCAGCGCCGCGAAATAGGCGAACCAGCTCCCCTGCACCGCCGCGATCCCCGCGAGGAACACCGCCGCGATCAACGCGACGCCGGCGGCCAGCCCGTTCAGCCCGTCGATGAAATTCATTGCGTTGGTCACCAGCAGGATCCACGCCACCGTGACCGGCGCGCCGATCCAGCCGACATAGAGCCCGTGCACATAGGGCACCCGGTAGTCCTGCACGTAGATGCCGCTATCCACCGCCGCCAGCGCCGCGATCAACTGCGCGCCGAGCTTCACGGTGAAACTCCAGTCGCGCAGATCGTCCAGGAACGCCACCGCCGCGATCAACACGGAGGCGGCGATCACGCCAAGAAAATACGGCTCCGCCAGCCGCGAGAACTGCGCGAACGCATAAAGCACCGCCACGCCGGTCAGGAACGCAACGACGATCCCCACCCCGCCGCCCTTCGGCGTGGGCGTCGCGTGCGCCTTGCGCGGATCGGGCCGGTCCATCACCCGTACCGCGATCATGATCCGCACCACCAGCGCCGAGAGCAGCGCAAGGCCGGCGGCGAACGCCAGATGGCGCGCGAGCGCGAGCGCGGTCACCGCCGCGCGTACCCGTCCCGCGTCTGCGGCAGTTTCCAGCCCAGGATCCGCCCGGCGATCAGGGTCCGCAGCACCTGCGCCGTGCCGCCGCCGATGGTGAACATGCGGGCATCGCGCACCATCCGCTCCAGCGGCCAGTCGCGCGAATAGCCGCGCGCGCCGAACATCTGCAATGCGTCGTTGGTGACCTTGATCGCCATCTCGGAGGTGAACAGCTTCGCCTGCGCGGCCAGCAGCGGATCGGGGAACGGATCGGCCGAGGCGCAGGCGCGCCAGACGCACAGCCGCGCCGCCTCCAGCTGCGTCGCCATGTCGGCGAGCATCCATTGCAGTCCCTGGAACTCGCCGATCGGGCGGCCGAATTGCTTGCGGGTGCGCAGATATCCCAGCGCCGCGTCGAACGCGCCCTGCGCGAGGCCCAGCGCCACCGTCGCCGCGCCGACCCGCTGGGAGTTGTAGGCATCCATCAGCGCGCCGAAGCCGACCAGCCTGCCATCCGCGTGGCGCAGCGCCATGTCGTGCGGGACATGCAAGCCCTCAAGAATCAGCTCCGCCTCGGGGATGCCGCGCAGGCCCATCGTGGGTTCGCGCTTGCCGATGCGCAGCCCGGGCGGCGTGCCGCGATCGGGGTCGCGCACCGCCAGGAAACCGCCGATGCCGCGATCGCTGCCGTCGGTGTCGAAGGCGTGGGCGAAGATCAGATGCAGGCGCGACACGCCGGCGCCGGTGATCCAGTGCTTGCGTCCGGTGACGGTCCAGCCGGTGTCGGTCCGATCGGCGCGCGTGGTCATGTCGGTGGCGGCGGATCCGGCTTCGGGTTCGGTGATGCAGATCGCCGGCTTGTCGCCCCCCAGCACCAGATCGGCGGCCAGCCGGCGTTGCGGCGCCGAGCCATGGCGCATCACCGCGGAAATCGCGCCCATGTTCGTCTCGACCGCGATCCGTCCGGTGACGCCGCAGACCCGCGCCATCTCCTCGACGATCAGTGCCGCGTCGAGGAAGCTGCCGCCGGCCCCGCCCAGTTCGGCCGGGATCGTGTAGCCCAGCAGCCCGGCGCGGCGTAGCGCGGCGACATTCTCCCACGGATAGGCCTCGGCGCGGTCGGTTTCGGCGGCGCGGGCCGCGATCTCGGTCTCCGCCACGCCACGGGCGAGGCGGCGCAGGTCGTGCTGGGCTGGCGTGAGGTCGAACATGGGCGCGGAAGCTGCCAGCGGGGCGGAAGCCTGTCCAGAAGCCCTCGCGCGCCGGCGGCGGCTGCCGCTAGACTGCCGCCATCGGATGGAGGCTGGCGTGTCGCAGGCGATGAACCGGATCAATCTCCAGGCGGCCTGTCCCTGCGGCAGCGGCTTGCGCCATGTGCGGTGCTGCGGCCTCGTTCTCGCCAGCCTGCCCGCGCCCAACTCGGTGCGCCACCTGGCGCCGCTGGTGGAGCGCGCCGCGCAGGCGCAGGCACAAGGGGCGGCGGAGGTCGCCGAACAGCTCTGCCTGGAGGTGCTCGATCTCGCGCCGGGGGAAACCCGCGCGCTCGCGGTGCTGTATGCGCTGCGCAAGGCCGGCGGGCAGCTGGGCGCGGCCGAGGCGCTCGCCGCGCGGATCGTGGCGCTCAACCCCAACGATTTCTGGGCCACGAACGAGATCGCCCTGCTGCTGCTGGCGCGCGGCGCGCTGGCGGAGGCCGAGCGGCACGCGCGCAACGCCGTGCGCATCGCGCCCGAGAACCCGCAGGCGCACAACCTGATGGGCATGATCCTGACCGAGGCCTACCGGCCGCAGGTGGGCGAGTATCATTACCGCCGCGTGCTGGAATCGTCCGGCCGGCGGGACGCCATCCTGATCGCCAATCTGGCGTGGAACCTCAAGAGCCAGGGCCGGATGGCGGAGGCGCGCGCGCTGTACGAGGAATCCGTCGCCGCCGCGCCACAGGTCCTGCAAACCCTGCTCGGCTGGGCGCGGCTGGAGGAGGCCGACCGGCGCTTTCCCGCGGCGATGGAGGCGCTCGATCGCGCCGAACGGGTCGCGCCCGACAATCCCTCCATCCGCCTGACGCGCGCGATGGTGCTGGGGCGCATGGGCGAGACGGAGAAGGCGCTCGCGGTGCTGGATGACGTCGCGCGCGTCACGCCCGACGGCGCGCTGGGGCCGGAGGAACTGCTCGCCAAGGGACGGCTGCTGGATCGTCTGGGCGAATACGACGCCGCCTTCGCCGCCTTCACCGAGGGCAAGGCAAAATCCCGCGCGCTGAGCGGGCACGCCTATCTGGCCGATCCCGCCCGCGACATCGCCCAGCGGCTCGGCGGGTTTTTCACCGCCGGGCGGCTGAAACTGCTGCCGCGCGCCGGCGTGCGGGAAGACAGCGCGCAGCCGGTGTTCATCGTGGGCTTTCCCCGCTCCGGCACCACCCTGGTCGAGCAGACCCTGTCGGCGCATCCGGCGATCAGCGCCGGGGATGAACTGCCGACCATCAACGAGATCGCGGCCCTGATGCCGCGGATGCTGGAAAGCCCGCTCGCCTACCCGGAGGCGCTGGCCGAGCTGTGGATGGGCGATCATCGCGACGATCTCGATCTGTTGCGGGATCATTACATCCGCCGCGCCCGCCAACTGGGCGCGATCGGCGCGGGCGTGACCTGGTTCACCGACAAGATGCCGCTGAACGAAACCCATCTGGGCCTGATCGCGTTGCTGTTCCCGCAAGCGCCGATCCTGCACGTGCTGCGCCATCCGCTGGATATCATGCTGTCGGTGTTCTCCAACCAGATGACGCACGGCTTCTTCTGCGCGTTCGATCTGGAAAGCGCGGCGCGCCACTACGCGCTGGTGGCGGAGCTGGTGGAGCGCTACCGCGCCGAGATGACATTGCGCTATCTGCCCGTGCGCTACGAGGAGCTGGTGGGGGCGCAGGAAGCGGGGGTGCGGCGGATGCTGGATTTTGTCGGCGCGCCCTTCGATCCCGCCTGCCTGGCGTTTCACGAGAACCGGCGCTACGCGCGCACCGCCTCCTACGCGCAGGTGGCCGAGCCGCTGTATGACCGGTCGGTGTTCCGCTATCGTCACTATCTGCGGCATCTGGAGCCGGTGCTGCCGATCCTGCGCCCGGCGATCGAGAAGCTGGGGTATCGGATCGACTGAGCTTCGGGTCGGGAGCGGCAACGACGCCGGAGGCTCATACCTGGAAATGCTCCCGGTACTGCCGCGGCGTCACGCCCAGGCGCGGCACGAAGACCCGCCGCATCGCGGCTGCCGACCCGAAGCCGGATTGCATGGCGATCTGCTTCAGGGGCAGCCTGGTCTCGGCGAGCAACAAG
>JAKAZN010000242.1 GCA_021815835.1 Pseudomonadota bacterium | reverse complement strand
ATGCACCCCACCGAAGTTCCCCTGGCAATGCTTGACGAGGCCGCGATCGCGGCCGCGCCGCTGCGCCGCGACCCCTATGATTTCGCCTTCGTCGAGAACGCCTTGCCCGAGACCCTGAAGGCGCCGGTGCTGGAACATGCCCCCGCCATCCCCGACCGGGGCAGCTACGGCCTGCCGGACCTGCGCTACGGGCCGCGCTTCGGCGCCGTGGTGCGCGACCTGCTGAGCCCGCGCTTCCGCCGGCTGGTGGAGGCCAAGTTCGACATGGACCTGTCCGCCTGCCCGCCGGCCATCGTGATGATGGGCAACACCACCGGCCACTACAACGAGGGCCACGCGCACCCCGATTCCCGGCACAAGATCGTGACCGTGCTGCTGGGCTTCTCGCGCGAATGGCCGCACGAGCGCGGCCGGCTCCGGGTGCTGCGCAGCGAGGATCGGGAGGATTACGCCTTCGAATTCGCCCCCGAGTTCGGCCGCATGTTGATGTTCCGCGTCTGCGACCATTCCTGGCACGGCTTCCTGCCGCAGAAGGGCCAGCGCATGAGCCTGCAACTGTGCTACGTCGATTCGGAGTGGTACGTGCGCAAGGAATATCTCCGCCACAGCGTCAGCGCCTTCGCCAAATCCGTGCCGCTGCTGCGCAAGGCCATCGAATACGCGCCGCGCTGAGGGGGGTGCGATGTTCCCGCCGGTTCCTGCCGCCGATGATGTCGCGGCCCAGTTCATCGACGCGCTGCGGGCCTCCCGGCGCGCCGAGGCGCCCTATCGGCACTGGAAGCTGCGCGCGGTGCTGCCCGAAACGCTGGCGACGGCGATCCTGCTGATGCCGATCGCGCCGCCGGTGCTGGGCGAGACCGACGGGACCCGCAACAGCTACAATGCCTCGCGCTGCTTCATCACCCCGGCGATGCGGCGCGACTATCCGGCCTGCGCGGTGCTGACCGAGGCGTTGCAGCGCCCGACGGTGGCCCGGGCCCTGGCCGAGACCTGCGCGATCGACGTCGCCGGCAGTTTCCTGCGCATGGAATACATGCAGGACCTGGACGGCGCGTGGCTGGAGCCGCACCGGGACATTCCGGAGAAGCTGTTCTCGATGGTGATCTATCTGTGCACCGGGCCGGAGGCGGCGGGCTGGGGCACCGACATCTATGATGCCGACCGGCGCTGGGTTGGGCGGTCGGAGGCGACGTTCAACTCGGCGGTGATCTTCGTCGCCGGGCCGGCGACCTGGCACGGGTTCGAGAAGCGGCCGATCCGCGGGGTGCGACGGCTGATGGAGATCAACTACGCCCGCGCCGACTGGCGCGATCGCGAGCAGCTGGCCGATCCGGAGCACCCGATCCGGCTGGATCAGCCCTGAGCCACCGCCGGCAAGACCTCCTCCGCCAGGATGCCGATCTGCTCCACCGATTGGGCGAACGACATCCCCGGCCAGTGCGAGCCGAAGACCACGTAGTTCACCCCCACCCGGTGCTTCAGGGCCAGGACCTGCTCGGTCACCTCGGCCGGGGAGCCGAACAGGAACCGGTCCTCGATCAGGCTGTCGAAGTCACGGTCGAAATCATCGCCCGCCGGCATCACCTTGTCCTGCCCCCAGGCGCGATAGGCGGCGTATTTGGTCTCGATCGCCGGACGCGCGCGGCGGATCGCCTCTTCGCGGGTCGGCGCCACATAGACCTCGCGCATGATCGGCAGTTCCGCCGGCATCGGCTTGCCGGCCGCATCCAGCGCGCGCTTGTAGACGTCCAGCTGGCGGGTGATGGTGGCGATGGTGCTGTGCGGGTTGATATACCAGCAATCGGCCACCCGCGCGGCGCGGCGGATGCCGGCATCGGCGTTGGCGCCGTACCACACCGGCGGCCCCGGGCGCTGCACCGGCTTGACCGTGCAATTGGCGCCGTCGAGCCGGAAATGCGAGCCCTCCATGGTCACGAAGTCCTCCGCCCACAGCCGGCGGATGGTGGCCAGGCACTCCTCCAGCCGGGCCGGCGCCGCCTTCTGGGTGGTGCCGAAGGCCTGGAACTCCACCTCGCGGTAGCCGAGGCCGATGCCGAAGACGAACTTCCCGTCGCTCATGATATCGAGGGTGGCGAGCTGCTCGGCCAGGTCCAGCGGCTTGTGCAGCGGCAGCAGCACCACCCCGGCGATGATGCGCAGCCGCGGGCAAAGCGCCGCCACCTGCGCCAGGAACGGGATCTGCTGCACCGACTGGAACGGGTGGGAACTGTAGTGCGAGCCTTTCAGGATCGAATCGTAGCCCAACGCCTCGGCGCGGCGGGCGAAGTCCAGGTCCTCGCGCAGCCGGGCGCGCATGTCGTCGCCTTGCGGATACTGGCCGCGGATCATCACGCCGAATTTCATCGTCGGTCTCCTCCGAAGGTCACATGCTTGCCGACCGCCGAGGGGACGACAACCCCCTCCCCATAGGCCGTCGCCAGGGCGCGCACCGCCCGCCAGCCGGTGCAATGGGCGGGCAGGATCAGGTCCAGGCCGAAGCCGCCGAGATCGGCGACCGTCTCCGGGATGATCGCCTCGTTCTCGCCCGAGAGGTGAAACCCGCCCATCACCGCGTGCATCCGCTCGCCCGGGAACGCCGCCCGCGCGGCGTGCAGCACGTTGACGATCCCGGCATGGGAGCAAGCCGAGAAGACCACCACCCCGCGCCCCTTCACCCGCGCGGCCAGGAACCGTTCGTCCATCAGCAGCGGGTCCGGCTCCCACCGCCCATCCGCGCCGCGGCGAACCTGGGCGGGGTAGCCGCGTTCATAGGCGGTGCGGCGGGGGATTTCGCCGGAGAGGTAGAAATGCCCGCCCGCCAGCGCCCGCGGCTCAACCGTCACCACCGGGGCGGCGCCGTGGGCGGCCAGCGTCTCGGGCGTGGCGATGTTTTCCATCGGAAAGACACCGCCATCGGGCTGGCGCGCGCCGCGCTCGGCGAACATTCCGGGATGCAGGAAGCACGGCACCGGGCGGCCCAGATTCGCCTTGCGGATATGATCGAGGGCCTCGATCAGCCCGCCGGCATGATCCCAGTGGCCATGCGAGAGCACCACCGCCTCGATCGCCGAGAAATCGATCCCAAGCCGGGGCGCGTTATGCGCGATCGCCATCGCGGCCGGCCCGGCGTCGAACAGCACGCTGCGCGGGCTGTCGCCGGACCAGGCGGTGACCACCAGCGAGAGCCCGTGATTGGCGCAGCACATCGCCGCCCCGGTGCTGCGGATCATGCCGTTGCGGCGCAGGATCGCCGGCTCGCGGGTCACGAAAGGCGGAGTGGAGGACAGCGGATCGACGGCATTGTCCACCAGCACCTGCACGTCCAGACGGTCGGCCTCGAGGATCGGGATCACGGGCGCATCCTTCCGGTTCGCCCCGGAGTTGACCGCGCCCGCCGCCACCGCGCAAGCCTCGGGTCGGAGCCGGCCGGATTTTGCAAATGCCATGTCGATCTTTCAATCTTTTGAAAACGACGGCGGCAGGTCGGCGCGCGCATGATCGAAGGCGGTCGAGTTCGGAAGCGTCACCGGTCCGGAGGGTGACGGCGGCTTGGTGGTTCGCGCGCGCGTCCCGCGGAGGGCCGTCGGGAGGTCATGTCCCGCCGGCACCCGCGACATGCCGCGACGCATCGCCTGCGCCGGAATCCCGCGCGCGACATCGTAGTCCGCGTTGCAGCAACAGGAGGAAGTCCGTGGAACATCTCTTTTCCGGCGGGGTCGGCCGTCGCGACCTGCTCAAGACCGGCGCCGTCGCGGGCGCCGTCTCGCTCGCCGGCCCCGCCATCATCAAGGCCCGCGCCGAGGTGCCGGTGAAGATCGGCATGATCGACCCGCTGACCGGGGTCCTGTCAGTTCCCGCCCAGAGCGAGGTGGAAGGCGCGCGCTACGCGGTGAAGGTCCTGAACGCGAAGGGGGGTATCCTGGGGCGCCCGATCGAGCTCCTGGTGGAGGACTCGGCCAACGATGTCGGCACTGGCGTCGCCAAGGCGCACAAGCTGATCGACCGCGACCATGTGAACGTGATCTTCGGCGACGTGAACTCCGGCATCGCCTACGCGATCGCCCAGGTGACCTACCAGAAAAAAGTGTTCCAGATCGTCCCCGGCGGGCACACCGATCAGATCACCGGCAAGGATTGCCACTGGAACGTGTTCCGGGTCTGCAACACCACCAGCATGGACGCCAACGCGATCACGCCCGACCTCATCAAGCATTTCGGCAAGCGCTGGTATTTCGTCACCCCGAACTACGCCTATGGCCACACCCTGCAGGCGGCGTTCATCAAGGCGCTGAAGAAGGCCGGCGGCGAATATGCCGGTTCGATGCTGCCGATCGACACCTCGGACTACTCCGCGACCCTCATCAAGGCGCGGGCCTACAAGCCGAACGTGCTGCTCAACAACATGGGCGGCCTGGCGCAGATCGACTGCATGAAGCAGTTCATCCAGTTCGGC
>JAKAZN010000241.1 GCA_021815835.1 Pseudomonadota bacterium | reverse complement strand
ATCGAGTTCGCGCAGATGCAGCCGCGGGTCCATCGCTTGGTCCAGCGCCGCCGGCGGGATGCGCCCGGCGACTTCGGGATCGGCCTCCAGATGGGCGCGGAAATCGCGCGCGCCCGGCTTGCCGAGCTCGGCCCAGGCCGCCATCGCGTTGCGCTGGACGATCGCGTAGGCGTCCTCCCGCTGGATGCCGGCACGGGTCAGCGCCAGCAGCACCTCGCCCGAATGCACCACACCCCCAAGCGCCGCCAGATTCTCCGCCATGCGCTCGGGGTGCACCGTCAGCTTGGCCATCATCCCGGCCAGCCGGGCCAGCGCGAAATCCAGCGCAATCGTCGCATCCGGCGCAATCACCCGCTCCACCGAGGAGTGCGAGATGTCGCGCTCGTGCCAGAGCACCACGTTCTCCAGCGCCGGCGTCACCGCCGCGCGCACCACCCGCGCCAGCCCGGAGAGATTCTCCGACAGCACCGGGTTGCGCTTGTGCGGCATCGCCGAGGAGCCTTTCTGGCCGGGATGGAAGAACTCCTCGGCCTCGCGCACCTCGCTGCGTTGCAGATGCCGCACCTCGGTCGCCAGCCGTTCGATGCCCGAGGCGATCACGCCGAGCGTGGCGAAGAAGGCCGCATGGCGGTCGCGCGGGATGATCTGGGTGGAGACCGTCTCCGCCGCGAGGCCGAGCTTCGTGGCGACATAGTCTTCCACCCGTGGGTCCAGATGCGCGTAGGTGCCGACCGCGCCCGAGACCTGCGCCACCGCGATTTCGGCCCGCGCCGCGGCGAGGCGAACCTTGTTGCGCGCGAATTCGGCGTAGTGCCCGGCGAGCTTCAGCCCGAAGCTGGTGGGTTCGGCGTGGATGCCGTGGCTGCGCCCGATCATCGGGGTGTGCTTGAACGCGAAGGCGCGGGCACGAAGCGCGTCCAGCACCGCGTCGAGATCGGCGGCGAGCAGATCGGCCGCCTGGGTCAGCTGCACGGAAAGACAGGTGTCCAGGATATCGGAGCTGGTCATGCCGAGATGCACGTAGCGGCTGTCCGGGCCGATCCCCTCGCCGAGCCAGGTGAGGAAGGCGATCACGTCATGGCGGGTCTCGCGCTCGATGGCGTCGATCTTGTCGAGATCGGCCTCGGTGATGTCGGCCACCCGCGCGGCGCCGCGACGGCGGATGTTCTGCGCCGCCTCGGCGGGAATGGTGCCGAGTTCGGCCATCGCCTCGGCGGCGAGGGCTTCGATCTCGAACCAGATGCGGTAGCGGTTTTCGGGCGCCCAGATGGCGGTCATGGCGGGGCGGGCGTAGCGGGGCACCATCGGCGATCGATCTTTCCGAGCAAGGGTGAGCGGCGGACCCTACGCGCGGGGCCGGAAGCCGGCAACGGCTTGCCGCGCCCGGGCTTGGCATTCTGTGCTACCCAAGAGTAGCCTCCCCGCGACGGGGGGACCGCGCGCATGAATTTCGACTTCTCCGACGACAGCCGCCTGCTGCGCGATCAGGCGCGGCGCTTCCTCGCCGACCGCTCCCCTCCCGCGCTTGCCCGAGCCGCCCTCACCGCCCCGCCGCCCGGCCTCGATGCGCTGTGGCGGGAGATGGCGGGCCTCGGCTGGCTCGGCGCCGGCCTGCCGGAAGCCGACGGCGGCGCCGGCCTGGGGGCGGAGGCGGTCTGTGTGCTGGCCGAGGCGCTCGGCCACGCGCTGACGCCGCTGCCCTATCTCAGCGGCATCTGCCTCGCCGCCGAGGCGATCGCGCGCTTCGCCAGCCCCGCCCAGCGCGCCGCCTGGCTGCCCCGCATCGCCGCCGGCGAGGCCCGCGCCGCCTTCGCGCTGGCCGAGGGCGTGGGCGACCCGGCCCCGGGGGCGATCGCGACCGAACTCCGCGTCGGACGGCTCACCGGGGAGAAATGGCCGGTGGCGGACGGAATGGCGGCCGAGGTGGTGGTCGTCGCCGCCCGCGCCGGCGGGGAGATCGCGCTCGCCCTGCTCGACCCCGCGGGGCCGGGCGTCACCCGCGCGCCGGTCGAGATGCTGGACCCGGGCCTGCCCCATGCCCGGCTGGTGCTGGATGCCGCCCCCGCCGAGCGGCTGCCCGGGGCGCGCGACGTCTCCGACATCGCCGCCCTGCTGGACCGCGCCGCGGTGCCGGCCGCCTTCGCCGCGCTGGGCGGGGCCGAGGCGGCGCTCGAGGCCGCCGTCGCCTACGCGAAGGAGCGCCAAGCGTTCGGCCGCCCGATCGGCTCGTTCCAGGCGATCAAGCACAAGCTGGCGGATGTGTATGTGGCCGTGGAGCTGGCGCGCTCCAACGCCTGGTATGCGTGCTGGGCGCTGGACCAGGATGGGGCGGCGCTGCGGCTGGCGGCGGCCACCGCCAAGGTCTCGGCCGACGCCGCGTTCTTCCTGGCGGCGAAGGAGAACATCCAGACCCATGGCGGCATCGGCTTCACCTGGGACGCCGACCCGCATCTCTACTACCGTCGCGCGCAGATGCTGTCCGCCGCGCTGGGCGGACCGCGCTACTGGCGCGAGCGCACCGTCGCCGCGCTGGAAACCATGAACTGAGCGGGGATCGCATGGATTTCGACGACACGCCGGAGGAAGCCGCGTTCCGCGCCGAGGCGCGCGCCTTCCTGGCTGCCCATCACCCGCGCAAGGACCGTGCCCGCGCCGCCGCCCGCTATGGCGATGTGGATGCCACCGAGCTCGCCCGCGCCCGCGCCTGGCAGGCCGCCAAGGCCGACGCGGGCTTCGCCGGCATCACCTGGCCGCGCGAATGGGGCGGGCGCGGCGGCAGCCCGATCCAGCAGATCATCTGGAACCAGGAGGAAGCCGAGTTCGACGTTCCCTACAACGTCTTCCTGATCGGCCTCGGCATGTGCATCCCCACCTTGATGGCCTATGCCGACCGCCCGGTGCTGGACCGTTTCGTCGCCAAGGCGCTGCGCGGGGAGGAGATCTGGTGCCAGCTGTTCTCGGAGCCCGCCGCCGGCTCCGACGTCGCGGGCCTGCGCACGCGCGCCGAGCGCGACGGCGCGGATTGGGTGGTGAACGGGCAGAAGGTCTGGACCTCCGGGGCGCATTACTGCGATTTCGGCCTGTTGCTGGCGCGCACCGACCCCACGGTGCCCAAACATGCCGGGCTCACCGCGTTCTGGATCGACATGAAGGCGCCGGGGGTGGAGGTGCGGCCGATCCATCAGATGTCGGGGGCGTCGCATTTCAACGAGGTCTTCTTCACCGACCTGCGCGTCCCCGACCGCCAGCGCCTGGGCGCGCCCGGCCAGGGCTGGAAGGTCGCGCTGACCACGCTGATGAACGAGCGCCTTGCGGTGGGCGAGCCGCGCCGGCCGGACATCCATGACCTGATCGCGCTCGCCCGCGCGGTGACCTTGGACGGAAGCCCCGCGATCGAGGACAAGGCGGTGCGCGCCCGCATCGCCGGATGGTGGGCCGACAGCGCCGGGCTGACCTACACGCGCTTCCGCACCATGACCGCGCTCTCGCGCGGCCAGACCCCGGGGCCGGAAAATTCCATCGCCAAGGTGGTGAACGCCGCCAAGCAGCAGGCGATCGCCGCTTTCGGGATGGAACTGCTCGGTCAGGCCGGCGCCGTGCTGGACCCGGCGCTGGCGCCGATGGCGGCGCTGTTCCAGGAGGGGCTGCTCTCGGCCCCGGCCCAGCGCATCGCCGGCGGCACCGACGAAATCCTGCGCAACATCATCGCCGAGCGCGTTCTGGGCTTGCCGGGTGACATCCGGGTGGACAAGGATATCCCCTTCAACCGCGCCGGCGCGCGCGGCTGAGGGAGGGAGTGCTCATGGCGGACCGGCAGGTGGCGATCGTGACCGGCGCGGGCAGCGGCATCGGCCGCGCGATCGCGCTCGGCCTGACCGCGGCAGGGGTGGACGTGGCGGCGGTGGACCGCGAGCCCGCCTGGCTCGAATCGCTGGAAGCCGCCGCTGCGGGCGCGGCGGGGGCGGTGCTCGGGATCACCGCCGATCTCTCCCGCCAGGAGAGTTTCGACCTCGTGACCGAGGCGACCCTTAGCCGCTTCGGCAAGATCGACGTGCTGGTCAATAACGCCGGCATCGGCCAGGGCGCGATCCGGCCCGACCAGCGGCGCAACCCGATCCGCTTCTGGGAGATCTCCCCCGGCGACTGGTCCCGCTTCCTCGCCGTCAACGCCACCGCGCCCTTGATGATGGCGCGCGCGGTCGCCCCGCACATGATCGGGCGCAAGCGCGGGCGGATCGTCGGCGTCACCACCTCGCTCGGCACCATGATGCGCGGCGGCTATGCGCTCTACGGCGCCTCCAAGGCCGCCGCCGAGGCCGCCCATGCGGTGATGGCCAACGATCTCGCCGGCACCGGGGTCACGGTGAACGTGCTGGTTCCGGGCGGCATGACCGATACCCGCATCATCCCCGAGGCCGAGGTCGCCACCCGCGAGAAATTGATCCGCCCCGAGG
>JAKAZN010000240.1 GCA_021815835.1 Pseudomonadota bacterium | reverse complement strand
CTGCTCCAGGTCGGCCAGACCGCGCGGGCCGAGGCGGCGCTGCGGCTGCTCTGGCCCACCCTGGGCACCGATCGGCTGCTGCGCCAGACGGCGATGCTGGTGGCGGCGCGGGCCGGGATGGGCGCGCTCGCTTCCGGCATGGCCATGCGGATCGAGGAAGCGAACGGCGTCCCGCCCGAGACGCTCGGCTTCCCGCTGCCCGATCTGCGCCCGCTGGGCGGATTCCGCGTCGACCCCGCGCTGGTCTATGGCGTGATCCGCGCAGAATCCAATTTCCAGCCCGGCGCGGTCTCCGCGGCCGGGGCGCGCGGGCTGATGCAGATCACGCCCGACACGGCGCGCGCGGTGACCGGCAACCCGCACCTGACCGAGGCGAGCCTGCGCGATCCCGCGTTCAATCTGGACGTGGGACAGAGCCTGGTGCGCTCGCTCGCCGGACAGCGCGCGATCAACGGCCAGCTGATCGCGATGCTCGCGAGCTATAATGCGGGGCTGGGCAGCTATCAGTCCTGGCGCCGAAGCGTGCGCGCCGGCGGCGATCCGTTGCTGTTCGTCGAGGCGATTCCGATCCGCCAGACCCGCATCTTCGTCGAGCGCGCGCTGGCCTATACGTGGCTGTTCGCAGCCCGGATGGGGCGCTCCGCGCCGGGGCTCGACGATATCGCCGGCGGAGTCTTCCCTAGCCTGTCGGGCCCGGCGGCGCGGCCGCAACTGCTGGTGGATCTGCGCTGACCGAAGCCAGGCCGGGCGTCGCTTCCTTCGCCTGCCGCGCATGCCAGGCTTCCATCAGTTGCAGCACCGTGGCCGCGGTTTCCTCGATCGAGCGGCGCGTCACGTCGATCACCGGCCAGCCGCGCCGCGCGCAGAGCCGGCGCGCCCACAGGAGTTCGGCCTTCACCGCCTCCTCGTCCACGTAATCGGTGCTGTTGTGGCGCGCGATCGCGGCCTGGTCGGCGCCGCCGATCAGACGCAGGCGGTGACGGCGGATTTCGATCAGCGCCTTCGGTTCCAGGGTCAGGCC
Organism: Pseudomonadota bacterium; assembly: GCA_021815835.1. Taxonomy (GTDB): domain Bacteria; phylum Pseudomonadota; class Alphaproteobacteria; order Acetobacterales; family Acetobacteraceae; genus JAJZVS01. The sequence continues at coordinate 3,439 of JAKAZN010000240.1, read as the reverse complement.
GATGACCGGGAGACGATGCGCTTCCAGCCCCTCGGGTTCCGGCAGGTTGGGCACCAGCGGAATGTTCGCCGCCTTGACGCCGCGATTGGCGAGATAAAAGCACGTGGGCGTCTTGGAACTGCGGGAGACGCCGACCAGAACCACATCCGCTTCCACCAGCCCGAGCTGGGCCTGGCCGTCGTCATGGGCCAGCACGTAGTGCATCGCGTCGATGCGCTGGAAATAATCCGCGTTCAGAACGTATTGACGGCCGGGCTTGGTGCCCGCCTGCTCGCCGATATAATCCTGGAGCAGGTTCATCACCGGATCGAGCACGTTGACCACCGGCACGCCGAGGCGTTGGCAGGTGCTGTCCAGATCGGCGCGCAGCGCGCGATCGACCAGGGTGGACAGCACCGGGCCCGGTTCGGCTTCGATCCCTTCCAGCACGCGATGGAGCTGGAAACGGGTGCGGATCAGGCTCCAGCGGTGATGTTGGATCTGGACGTGCTCGAACTGGACCGTGGTGGCCCGGGCGATCGCATTCAGGGTCTCGCCGGTGGCGTCCGAGACGAGATGGAGGTTGACGCGGTCGCGGGGCATGGGGGGAGCATCGCCGATCGGGGGGCGGAGGGCCAGAGGGAATGATGCCGGGGGAATGATGCCGGGGGCATGATGCAGGGGGCGCGATGTCCACCCTTCGACCGGCCCCGGCGCGGGGTGGGTACCGCGCCGGTTCGTCTTTTGGCGATGTTTTCGGCGCGGACGGGTGGATCCGGCCCGCGCCGGACTTGTCAGACCCGTTCGATCAGCGCGGCGATTCCCTGGCCCACGCCGATGCACATGGTGGCGATCGCGCGCCTGGCGCCGGCCTCTTCCAGGGCATTCACCGCCGTCAGCGCGAGGCGTGCGCCGCTGGCGCCGAGCGGGTGGCCGAGCGCGATCGCGCCGCCATGCGGGTTCACATGATCGGCATCGTCGGGCAGGCCGAGCTGGCGCATGACCGCAAGCCCCTGGCTCGCGAAGGCCTCGTTCAGCTCGATGATGTCGATCTCGTTGATCGTGAGGCCGGTGCGTTCCAGCAGCTTGCGTACCGCCGGCGCGGGGCCGATGCCCATGATGCGCGGCGCGACGCCGGCGGTGGCCATGGCGACCACGCGCGCGCGCGGCGTGAGGCCGTGGCGCCGCGCGGCGGCTTCCGACGCAAGGATCAGCGCGGCGGAACCGTCGTTCACGCCGGAAGCGTTGCCGGCGGTCACCGTGCCGGGGGTGCGGAACGGGGTCTTCAGCTTGGCGAGCATCTCGGCGGTGGTGTCGGGGCGGGGATGTTCGTCGGTGTCGATGATCGTTTCGCCCTTGCGGGTCTTCAGGGTGAGCGGGGCGATCTCACGGGCGAAGAAGCCGCTGGCCTGGGCGCGGGCGGCCTTCTGCTGGCTGCGCAGCGCGAAGGCGTCCTGGTCGGCGCGGCTGATCTGGAATTCCTCGGCGACGTTCTCGCCGGTTTCCGGCATCGAGTCGGTGCCGTACATCGTCTTCATCAGGCCGTTGACGAAGCGCCAGCCGATGGTGGTGTCGTAGATCTCGGCCTGGCGGGCGAAGGCTTCGTTCGCCTTGCCCATCACGAAGGGCGCGCGGGTCATGCTTTCGACCCCGCCGGCGAGAACCAGTTCCATTTCCCCGGCGCGGATCGCGCGAGCGGCGGTGCCGACCGCGTCGAGGCCGGAGCCGCAAAGGCGGTTGATGGTCGAACCGGGGACGGAGGTGGGCAGGCCGGCGAGCAGGACGGCCATGCGGGCGACGTTGCGATTATCCTCGCCGGCCTGGTTGGCGCAGCCCATGTAGCAATCATCGAGCGCGTCCCAGTCGATCCCCGGGTTGCGGTCCTTGAGGACGCGGATCGGGTGGGCGGCGAGGTCGTCGGCGCGCACATCCTTGAGCACGCCGGCATAGCGGCCGATCGGGCTGCGGGCGAAGTCGCAGATGAAAGCGTCTTGCATGGCGGTCTCCTGATCGGTTTTCCGGGTGGGACGGCGCGGGATTTTCTAGCGTGCGGCCGGGGGAGCGGATAGCCCCCTCAGGCGACCCGCCAGACCTCCTCCGATCGGGTCACTTTCCCCTCGGATTCCAGCTTCATCAGATGCGCGAGCACGTTGCGCTCGGCGGCCTTTTGCAGCCGCGGATGGGTCTGCGAATAGAGCGCGTCGCGCAGCCCCGCCGTATCGGCAGGCGCGCGGCCGAGGCGGGCGAGGATGGCGCGCTCGCGCTCGAACCGGTGAAACAGCAGCGCGCGGGTCAGGCGCTGGGGTTCCGCCAAGCTGGGGCCGTGGCCGGGGAGGAACACGCTGTCGTTGCGATCCAGCACCCGCTTGAGGCTGCTGAAATAGGCCGACATGTCGCCATCCGGCGGGCTGACGATGGAGGAGTTCCACGACATCACGTGATCGGCGCTGAACAGAACCGCCGTGCCATCGGGGGCGGCGAAAGCGTAGCAGAGGTGATCGGAGGCGTGTCCCGGCGTGTGCAGCGCGGTCATGCCGGCGATCGTGGCGTCGTCGTCGAGCGGGATATCGGGGGTGAAGCTCGCGACGGGGCAGATCCGGTAGCCGGCGGTGCGCGCGCCGGTGGCGGCGACCAATGCCGGCGTGGCTTCCAGATGGTCGTGATGGTGGTGCGACAGCAGGATCAGATCGACCTTGCCGCCGGTGGCGCGGACGATCGCGTCCACATGGGCCGGCTCATCGGGGCCGGGGTCGAGGACGACGAGGCCGTCTTTCGTTTCGATCAGATAGGTATTGGTGCCGTGATAGGTCATCGGCCCCGGATTGGCGGCGACGATGCGGCTGATCCCGGGGGCGACGGGAAGCACCGCGCCGCGTTCGGGCTCGGGTTCGGTGAGGAAGGCCATGAGGGTCGGGTCCTGCGTGCTACCCGATGGTAGATGGCGGAACCGGAGGCGGGAGGCAAGCGTCGTGCTTCTCCCCTCCCGCTAGGGGAGGGGAGAAGCCTCGGTCAGGTCGAGTAGTCGGAGAACGCAACGCCCGCGAAGCGCGCGCGGTAATCCGTGCGGACGTTCACGACCGCGACCATGCCTTCATCCACCTTGGCCTGGGCGCGTTCCAGCGCGGGGCGGATCTCCTCCGGCTGGGTGACGTATTCGCCGTAGCCGCCCAGCGCCTCGCACATCTTGTCGAAACGCGTGTAGCCCAGATCGCGGCCCGGCTTCTCCCGCTTCGGATCGGCGGTCCAGCCGCCGTTCAAGGAGATCACGACCAGGATCGGAATCTTGTGGCGGATCGCCGTGTCCAGCTCCATCGCGTTCAGCCCGAAGCTGCCGTCGCCGTGCACGACGATCACCTGCTTGTCGGGCTTGGCAACCTTGGCGCCGACGCCGAACGGCAGACCCACGCCCATCGTTCCGAACGGACCGGAGTTCAGCCGGTGGCCGGGCGAGAAGGTCGGC
>JAKAZN010000239.1 GCA_021815835.1 Pseudomonadota bacterium | reverse complement strand
GCTCCTGGGCGAACCCCGGCGCAAGCCCCGGCGCGGTGAGGGCGGGTTCCAGGGCCCGCGCGCGGGCGTCCCAGGCCGGGACGATGGCCGAGGGCTGCCCGCTCATCGCCGCCCGCGCCCCCGACAGGCGCAGGATATCGGCCACCATGGCCTCGCCGTCGGTCGCCCCATCCCAGTGCGCATCACACGCGGGGGTTGTGGCGCACGCCGGCGTCTGGCTCAGCAGCACCACCCGCCAGCCGGGATGGATCAGCCGGATCGCCTCGAGCAGACGATCGCCCGCGACCTGTTCGGCCTCCAGGATCAGCACGCCGAACGGCGTCCGACCCATCAAGGCGGTACCTTCGGACAAGGTGGGCGCGGTCGCGACGTCGAAGCGCGGCAGGCGGGCGCGGATCAGCGCGGCGAGCGCTTCGCGGATGAGCGGTTTGCGGTCGGCGATCAAGGTGCGCACGAGAGCCTCGTTTCAACCGGTGGTTGTATTTCTTGGACAGGCCCGGAAAATCCGGCGAGAACAGATCGTTAGACGGCGGCATTCACCTAGGCATTCGGACCCGATCGCCAGGTCCCCGTCAAGCGAATGTTGCGCGGGAGGCACGCAACGACTCGCTACCGTTGTACGGCAGGCACACCAGCCGCGATGGCATCCAGCTCCGCGGAGGCCTGCGAGGCTGGCATGTCGGCCGACAAAATCGCCTGCGCCTGCGCGTGCTCCCCGGCCATCGTCAGCACCGCGGCGTAATCCTCCCGCAGCTTGGCGTCTGCCTTGGGCGCGCTGGCCACCGGGCGCAGCATGGCCACCGCCGCCGCCCCCTGCCCGCCCAGCGCCAGCGACAGCGCGAGGTTGACCCGCGCCGCCGTCAGATCCGGCCGCAGCAGCAGCGCCCGGCGATAGGCGTGCTCTGCGGCCGCGTGCTGGCCCTGCAGATCAAGCGCGATACCGAGATCGTTGAGCGCCACCGACTCCCCGGGGGCATGATCGAGGGCGCGGCGGAACAGCGCCGCGGCCGCGGCCGGGTCGTCGGCGAGCCGCAGCCGCCCGAGCCCGATCAGGGCGGCGACGGCATCGGGCCTGGCCGCCAGGACCCGGGTGAAGTCCTTGTCGGCGGCGTCCAGCTCCCCAAGCCGCGTATAGGCCTCGCCGCGCACCAGCAACGCCCTGGTATCGTCGGCGCGCGCCGTCAGCGCCCGATCGGCGAGCCGCACCGCGCCGGCGGAATTGCCGGTGCGCAGCGCGACCTCGGCGAGCCGCGCCTGGACCGAGCCTTGCGTGCCGGCGCCGCCCGACTGGGCGGCACAGGCGCCGAGGGTGGCGGTGGCCAGACACGCCGTCGCGACCCGCAGCAGGGTTCTAATGCTTGAGCGCACGCATCACCTCCATCACGGCCGGCCCGCCCACGATCAGGAACAGGCTCGGCAACACGAACAGGATCATCGGAATGGTCAGCAGCACCGGCAGCTTCGCCGCCTTCGCCTCGTAGCGGGTCACCAACTCGGTGCGCAGCTCGGCGGCGAGCGCGCGCAACGCGCCGGACAGCGGCGTGCCGTACTGCGCCGATTGCACCAGCGTGGTGGCAAGCCGGCGGACGCTTTCGACGCCCGAGCGCTCGCCCAATCGGGTGAGCGCCACCTGGGCGTCGGTCGAGATCTGCAATTCGTCGGCGGTCTGGCCGAATTCGCTCGCCACGCCCTTGTGCGAGCCGTGCAGTTCCTCGGCCACGCGCAGGATCATCGGCCCGAGGCCGAGCCCCGCCTGGGCGCAGATCACCATCATGTCGAGCGCATCGGGGAGTTCGACGCCGAGGCGCTTCATGTGCCGGTCGCGCAGGCGGTTCAGCACGAAATCCGGCGCGAACAGCCCGATGACCGCGCCGCCGAGCGGCCACCAGAGATGCATGATCGGGGAGGTCCCGAGCTCCACCGCCGCCACCCAGGCCAGCGCCGGCATCAGCAACAGCATCACGATCTTGCCGCCGACGAACAGGCGCAGCGCCGCGGCGCCGCGCATCCCCGCCCCGGCCAGCCGCTTCTCGAAATCCGCGAGCAAGCTCTTCGAGAGCATCCGCCGCCGCAGGACCCACTGGCCGACCTCGGAGACGAGCTTGGTCGCGGCCTGGCGCAGATTGTCCCGCTCGGGCTTGGTCGCCGTGCCGAACCCCTGTTCGGGGCGCATATGCAAGGCGCGGATGCGCGACTCCAGCCGATGTTCCTGACGGGTCAGCTGGAAGGTGATGATGCCGGCGATCAGGGTGAGGCCCGCGATCATCAGCACCGCCACGGGCAGGCTGATCGCGGTCATGACAGGCTCTTCTGCATCATCGTGCGCATCAGGAACCATCCGAGCACCAGCAGCGCCACCGACCCGCCCAGCAGGCGCTGTCCCGTGGGGTCGTCGATCAGAACTGCGAAATAATGCGGGTTGAGGATCGACAGCGCCGCGCCGCACAACGGCGGCAGCGAGCTCAGCACATAGATGCTCATTTGCGCCTCGGAGGCGAGTGCCTTGCCGCGCTCCTTCACCGCAAGCCGCTTGCGGATCATCTCGGCGAGCCCGTCCAGCGCCTCGCTCAATCCGCCGCCCGTCTGGTTCTGCAAGGACAGGGCCATGGCGAAGAAGTTGTACTCGGCGAGGCCGGTGCGGGTGGCCATTTCGTGCAGCGCATCGTCGAGCTGCCCGCCGATGGTCAGGCGCCGCACCACCGTCTCGAACTCAGGCCCGGTCGGCGCCGGAACCTCGCGCGCGACCGCGCGCATCGCCTCCGTGACCGGCACGCCGACGCGGACCGCACGGACGATCATGTTGAGCGCGTCGGGAAACTGCGCCAGGAGGCGGCCCTGCCGCTTGGCGCGGAACCAGCCGAACAACCAACGGCTGGCGCCGACCCATACCACCGGGAAATCGAGCCAGCCGATCGAGCCGAGCAGCATGACCGAGGCCATCTCCGCCAGCTTCGCCACCACGAGCGCGATCGCGAGGACCACCCACCAGGGCAACGGGCAATCCACCTTGCGGGCGGGATCGAAGCCGAACAATCCGGCCAGACTGGAGAGCACCGAGCGGCGCGGCGCCACCGGGCGGGTGAGCGCGGTGTTGAGGTTGAAGCGGATCGAGCGGCTGTGCGGACGGAGCACGCCGGCGACACGCTTGGTCAGCCGCCCTTGTTCGGCCTGCGCGCGCGCGACCAGGAGTCCGCTGACCGCAAATCCGATCAGGATCGCGAGCCCGACCGACCCGAGCACCAGCGGCGAGAGCAGGTTCATTGCCGCGCCTCCTGAATTGCGTCCGCCCAGGGCTGATCCAGTCCGAAATAGGACAGCCGGCGCATGAACGAGGGGGGAACCGAGTTGACCCGGTAGCGGCCGAACAGCGTGCCGTCCTCCCGCTGGCCCTGGATCTCCAGCAGGAAGACGTCGTTCAGCGCGACGACGTCGTCCTCCATGCCGCAGACCTCGGTGATCTGGGTCAGGCGGCGTTTGCCATCGCGCTGGCGTTCGACCTGCACGATCAGATCGACCGCGCCCACGATCTGGGTGCGGATGGCCCGCGACGGCAGGCCCATGTTGCCCATCTGCACCATGTTCTCGATGCGCGTCAGCGCGTCGCGGGTGGTGTTGGCGTGGATCGTCGACATCGAGCCGTCATGGCCGGTGTTCATCGCCTGGAGCATGTCGAACGCCTCGCCGCCACGCACCTCGCCGATGATGATGCGGTCGGGGCGCATGCGCAGCGCGTTGCGGACCAGGTCACGCTGCGTGACCTCGCCCTTGCCTTCCAGGCTTGGCGGGCGGGTCTCCATGCGCACCACATGCGGCTGCTGCAATTGCAGCTCGGCGGCGTCCTCCACCGTCACGACGCGCTCGGAGACGTCGATGAAGCGTGACAGCGCGTTGAGCAGGGTGGTCTTGCCCGACCCGGTGCCGCCCGAGATGATGATATTGAGCCGCGCCCGCCCGGCCACCTGAAGGATCTTGGCCATCGGCGTCGTGAGCGCGCCGAATTCGACCAGCCGCTGGATATCGATCGTCTTCTTGCTGAACTTGCGGATCGAGACATAAGGCCCATCCAGCGCCAGCGGCGGAAACACGATATTGACGCGCGAGCCGTCCTTGAGCCGCGCATCGACCATCGGGCTGGATTCGTCCACCCGCCGCCCCACCGCGGCGGCGATCCGCTGGCAGATCCCGGTCAGGTGGGCGGTGTCGCGGAATTTCACGTCCGAGAGATACGTCTTGCCGGCGCGTTCGATGAAGGTGCGCTGCGGGCCGTTCACCATGATGTCGTTCACGGCGTCGTCGTCGAGTAGCGGCTCAAGCGGGCCGAGGCCCAGGATGTCGTGCGCGAGCTCGATCGCCAGCGCGCGCTGCTCGCGGGCATTGAGCTGCGCGCGGTTCTGCGAGGCGAGCTCGGAGATCAGCCGCTCGATATCGGCGACCAGCTGATCCATCGGCATGTTGGACACGAC
>JAKAZN010000238.1 GCA_021815835.1 Pseudomonadota bacterium | reverse complement strand
GTGCTGCTGGGCGACATGCAGTGCGACCAGCCGCTGGATGCGCTGACCGCCCCGTTTCGCGACCGCGACATTCCGATCTGGTGGATCTTCGGCAACCACGATGCCGATGGCGGACCGGAGATGTGGGCCAATCTCGCCGATCCGGACCGCAATCCGCTGACCGCCGCCTTCGCGCTGCACGGCCGGGTCGCGGAGATCGGCGGGCTGCGCATCGCCGGGCTGGGCGGCACCTTTCGGCCGCGCATCTGGGAACCGCCGGAGCCGCCGCGGCTGCACGCCCGCGCCGAGCTCGACGCCGATCTGCGCGCGCTCGGCCCGCATTGGCGCGACGATCACGTCGCGGCGCTCGCCCAATCGCTCGGCGCGTTGGCGATCTGGCCCGAGGATGTCGCGCTGCTGCGCGCCCAGCGCGCCGACATCCTGGTCACGCACGAAGCCCCGGGCGCGCATCCCGCGGGCAAGCCGGTGCTGGACGATCTGGCCCGCGCGATGGGCGCGCGGCTGATCGTGCATGGGCATCATCATGTCACCTATCGCGCGGTGGCACCGGACGGGCTGGAAGCGCAGGGGGTGGCGTCCGCCTGGGCCGTGGGGCATGATGGCGCGGAGCTATGGCGCGGGGACAAGCCACGGCATCTGGGCCGTCTGGTCCGCGACTGGTCGCCGACGGACTGAATCGAATGCCGCCGCGGTAAGACAAAGGGCCGCGCGCGACGCGGCCGGGGGGAAGCGGGTTGGTCGAGAACGTGCTGAACGCCGTCGCGGCTGGGCTCATCATCGGTTGCCTTTATGGCCTGATGTGCATCGGCCTGGGGCTGATCTTCGGCATCATGAAGATCGTGAACTTCGCGCAGGGCGAGCTCCTGATGCTGGGGATGTATGTCAGCGTCTATCTGGTCGGCGGGTTCGCCGCGATCGGGATATTCGGACCGATCGTTGCCCCCTTCGTCGCCGCAGTGCTCGCGGGGCCGGTGCTGTTCGGCGGCGGGATGTTGCTGCACCGCTTCCTGCTGTCGCGCGTGTCGGGGCTGACCACGGCGGCGCGGCTCGATCAGGGCGCGTTCGGACAGTTGATCGTGACCCTGGGAATATCGTTGATCCTGCAGAATGGCGGGCTGATCGTGTTCGGCTCCACGCCGCAAAGCGTGCTGACCCCGCTATCGGCGCGCGCGTTCATTCTGGGGCCGTTCCCGGGCGACGCGCTGCTGTTTCTCAACCAGGCGCGCGTCTTCGCCTGCGTGGTGGCCATCCTGGTCGCGGTCGCGTTGTGGCTGGTGATGGAGCGCACGCGCCTCGGCAAGGCGCTGCGGGCGGCGGCGGATAATCCGGTGGCGGCGACCTATATGGGGATCGACGTCGATCGGGCCTACCGGATCGCTTTCGGCCTCGGCGCCGGGATCACCGCGATCGCCGGCGGGCTGATGGCGACCTATTTGTCCTTCACGCCCTTCGTCGGGCTCGATTACGTCATCATCATGTATTCGGGGGTCGTGCTGGGCGGCATGGGCAGCATCCTCGGCGCCTTCTGGGGCGGGCTGACCGTGGGCTTCGTCCAGCAGGTCTCCGCGCTGGTGCTGCCGCCGCAATTGCAGAACGCGGCGATCTTCGTCGTCTTCCTGTTGATCGTCGGGCTGCGCCCGCAGGGCCTGTTCGGCCGTTCGGCGGAACGCGCATGAGGGTCGGCGGGGCCAACCGGCTGCGGCGGGACGCGATCGCGCTGGCGATCGTGACGGTGGGCTATGCCGGGTTCGCCGCGACCGTGCACAACAGCTACTACCAGCTCATGCTGACCCTGGTGCCGATCTGGGCGGTGCTCGGCCTGTCGTGGAACATGATGTCGGGCATGAGCGGGCTGGTATCGTTCGGCCACGCCTCGTTCTTCGGCATCGGCGCCTACGTGGTGACCCTGGCGCTGGTCTATTGGCATCTCACGCCGTGGTTGGGCATTCCGCTCGGGATGGTGGCGGGCGCGGTGGCGGCGGTGCTGATCGGGCTGCCGACCTTCCGGCTGCGCGGGCATTATTTCGCGCTTTCGATGCTGGCCTACCCCTTGGCGCTGCTCTACGTGATGGAATATCTCGGCTTCCAGGAAGTCCCGCTGCCGATGCACCGGGATCACCCGGCGCTGTTCCTGCAATTCGTCGATCCATTGCCCACCACCCTGGTCGCGCTCGGCGTGTTCGTCCTGGCGATGATCGCGGGGATGCTGGTGGAGAACACGCGCTTCGGCCTGGCCCTGCTCGCCATCCGCCAGAACGAACTGGCGGCCGAGGCGGCGGGGCTGGATACCTGGAAATGGAAGATGCGCGCGCTGATCGGCAGCGGCGCGATCGCGGCGGCGGCGGGCGGGCTCTATGCCTGCGTGCTGCTGGTGGTGACGCCCGATTCGGTGTTCGGCGTCATCGTCTCCGCCCAGGCGCTGGTGGTGACGTTGTTCGGCGGCGTCGCGACGGTGTGGGGGCCGGTGATCGGTGCGGCGATCCTGATTCCGCTGGCGGAAACCCTGAATGCGAAGCTCGGCAATATCGTCCCGGGAATCCAGGGCGTGGTCTACGGCGTCGCGATCATCGCCATCATGCTGGCCTCGCCGGAGGGATTGTTCTGGACCATCCGCGACCGGTTCTTTCGCGCCGCGCCAGCCGCGCCGATGCCCGCGCCCGGCAGCTTGCGGATCGCGCCGGGGACCGGAACCTTGCTCGCGGTGTCCGGTCTGTCCAAATCCTTCGGCGGGCTGCGCGCGGTCCAGGACGTGTCCTTCTCGGTTCAGGCGGGCGAGATCCTCGGCATCATCGGCCCCAACGGCGCCGGCAAGACCACGTTGTTCAACCTGCTGAACGGCGTGCTGGCGGCCGATACCGGCAGTGCGAAGCTGGACGGACAGGAATTGCGCGGGCGCAAGGTGCATGCGATCTCCCGGCTCGGCGTGGGCCGCACGTTCCAGGTGGTACGCAGCTTCCCGCGCCTGCCGGTGCTGGATAACGTCATCGTCGGCGCCTATGGCGCGGGCACCGACGACGACGCGGCCGCCGCCACCGCCGCGGCCGCGCTGGAAGCCGTGGGGCTCGCGGATCGCGCGCGGCTTCCCGCCGGCCAGCTTACCAACAAGGAACTGCGCCTGATGGAGCTGGCGCGCGCGCTGGCCGGCTCGCCGCGGCTGCTGCTGCTCGACGAGACGCTGGCGGGACTGGGACGCGACGAATGCGACGCGGTGCTGGACGTGCTGCGCCGGCTGCGCGCGCAGGGCATGACGATCGTCATCATCGAGCACACGATGCACGCGATGCTGCGCCTGGCCGATCGTTTCGTGGTGCTGGACCACGGCCGCGTGCTCGCCGAAGGACCGCCGCGCGCGGTGATCGAGGACAAGGCGGTGATCGAGGCCTATCTCGGCTCCAAATTCCTGGCGCGCCAGAATGCTTGAAATCCGCGATCTTGCCGTTGCCTATGGCGGGCTGCGCGCGCTGTCGGGCGTGTCGCTGTCGGTCGCGCCTGGTCAGTTCGTCACCGTGGTCGGGCCGAACGGGGCCGGCAAGACGACCTTGTTCAAGACGATCTGCGGGATCGTTCCGCAAGCGGGCGGCACCGTCACCTGGGACGGGGCGTCGCTGCTCGCGCGTCCCGCCTCGGCGCGCGCGCATCTCGGGATCGCGCATGTGCCGGAGGGGCGGCAGGTCTTTGCCACGCTCACGGTGCGCGAAAATCTGGAGATGGGCGCCTATCCGCCCGCCGGCCGGGCGGCGTGGGCGCGCACGATCGATCGCATCCACACCTTGTTTCCGATCCTCGCCGAACGCGCGGGACAGATGGCCGGCACGCTTTCGGGCGGGGAGCAGCAGATGCTCGCGATCGGCCGGGGACTGGCATCCGCGCCGCGGCTGCTGATGCTGGACGAGCCATCCATGGGCCTCGCCCCCGCGGTGACCGAGGCGATCTTCGAACGCATCGCGCAGATCCACAAGGAAGATGGCCTCGCCATTCTGCTGGTGGAACAACGCGTGGCGGAGGCGCTGGAACTGTCCGACCACGGCTACGTGCTGGAGACCGGACGGATCGTGCTGGAGGGTCCCTACCAGACCCTGCTTGCGGATGACCGCGTCCGGCGCTCATATCTGGGCCTGGGTGACGAATGAACCGGAGGGAAATCCAAATGTCCAACAAAATCGGGCGCCGCACGGCGCTGTCGCTTGCCGGCGCCACGGCGCTGGCCACCACCGCCCACGCGGCGGCGCCGAAGGAGGTGGAGATCGCGCTCCTGGTGCCGCTGTCCGGCCCCTGGGCCGAGCAGGGCATCCTGGAACGGCTCGGCGCCGAGATGGCGATCGATGACGTGAACAAGGCGGGCGGCATCAAGTCGCTGGGCGGGGCCAAGCTGAAGCTGCTGGTGCTGGATACCGGCGCCACCGCCGAGACCGCCAAGGACGCGGCGCAGCGGATGATCTCGCAGCACCCGAACCTGGTGGGCGGG
>JAKAZN010000237.1 GCA_021815835.1 Pseudomonadota bacterium | reverse complement strand
GAAATGCGCCCCGCCATCGGTGCTGCGATAGACGCCCACCGGCGCGGCCCCCGCATACACCACGGACGGGTCGTGCGGATCGACCAGGATCGACCACACCTGCACGCCGCGATCGGGAAATCCCAGCCGCTCCCAATGCCGGCCGCGATCGGTGCTGATGTAGGGACCGTCCTTGGAGCCGAGGAAGATCGTCTCCGCCTGGCTCGGATGCGGAGTGATCGCGTGCACGTCCGCCGCGGCGAAGACATGCTGCCACTGCCCGCCCGGCTCGCACCGGAACAGCCCTCCCGCGCCGCCGTCCTTGGTCGCGGCGGTGCCGACCAGCAGGGTTGCGTTCTCGGCCATGGTTCCCTCCTTCGCGCTTTACGGGCAGGCTAGGCCCGGAGGGGGCTGGTTGGGAATACGTCCCGCGCCCCGCAGGACAGGAGGAAGCCATGCCCAACATTGCCGCCGAACGGCTGGAAACGATCGCACGCGCCCTTTTGGAAGCCGCCGGCACGCCCGCCCACGACGCGGTGACCATCGCGCGCCTGTCGATCGGGGCCAATCTCGCCGGGCATGACAGCCACGGGATCATCCTGATCCCGACCTATATCGACCGGGTGAAGAAGGGCCACATCGTCCCGGATGCGAAATGGGAGATCCTGCAGGAGACGCCGACCACCACCGTGGTCGATGGGCATTGGGGCTTCGGCTACGTGGTCACCGAGCGGGCGATGCGCCACACCATCGCGAAAGCGAAGACGCAGAACGTGGCGGCGACCACGGTGTTCCGCCAGGGTCATGTCGGCCGCCTCGCCTCCTATCCGCTGATGGCGGCGGAGGAGGGGCTGATCGCCATGATCACCGCCGATTCCGGGCGCAGCCCCAAGCACGTGGCCCCGTTCGGTGGCGCCAAGGCGCGGCTCGGCACCAATCCGATCTGCTTTGCCGTGCCGTCCGACCTGGAAGGCCCGTTGTTTTTCGACATGGCGACGTCGGCCGCCGCGGCCGGCAAGATCGGCGTGGCGATCGCGCGCGGCAAGGAGGTCCCGCCCGGCTGGCTGATCGATTCCGAGGGGCGGCCCACCAATGATCCCGCCGCGCTGCGCAAGGGCGGCGCGCTGCTGCCGCTGGGCGGGGCGGAGGGCTACAAGGGCTATGGCCTGGCCGCGATCGTGGAGATTTTCTCTGGCCTGCTCACGGGGCTCGGTTTCGGCGTCGAACCGACGGGGCGGCACAATGACGGCTGCTTCATCGCGGTGTTCAAGGTTTCCGCATTCCGCGATCTCGGCACTTTCAAGCGCGAGGTGCGCGATTTCGCCGAATACCTGAAGGCGACCCCGCCCGCCGCCGGGTTCGATCGCGTCTATTACCCCGGCGAGATCGAGTTCGAACGCGAAAAGGAGCGCCGCGCCAACGGCGTGCCGATCGAGGATGCCACCTGGGAGGGGCTGCGCAAGCTGGCCACCGAGCTCGGGGTGGCGGACAAGCTCGGGATGTAAAGGCGTTGTTTCCCTTTCCGCCCGAAGCTGGGGCGGAGCCCAACCAAGCTGGAGCCTTCCTCCATGACCCTCGCGGCGGAGCCCGCCCCGCGCATCGCCGTGCTGGTGCCGTGCTACAACGAGGCCGCCGCCATCGCCGGGGTGGTCGCGGGGTTCCGCGCGGCGCTGCCCGGTGCGATGGTGTTCGTCTATGACAACAACTCGCGGGACGCGACGGCGCGCATCGCCGCCGAAGCCGGGGCGGTGGTGCGCACCGAGACCTTGCAGGGCAAGGGCCATGTCGTGCGCCGTATGTTCGCCGATATCGAGGCCGATCTCTACGTGCTGGTTGATGGGGACGACACCTATGATCCCTCGGCCGCGCCGGAGATGGTGCGCCGGCTGATCGCGGACGGCCTCGACATGGTGACCGGCGTGCGGGTGAGCGAGGCGGCCGAGGCCTATCGCCCCGGCCATCGCCTCGGCAACCGCGTGCTGACCGGGATGGTGCGCGCGGTATTTGGTGATCGGGTGTCGGACATGCTCTCGGGCTACCGCGTGTTCAGCCGCCGCTTCGTGAAATCCTTCCCGGCGCTGGCAATGGGCTTCGAGATCGAGACCGAGCTCACCGTGCACGCGCTGGAATTGCGGATGCCGCTCGCCGAGATATCGACACGCTATGGCGCCCGCCCGGCGGGGAGTGCATCGAAGCTGCGGACCTATGTCGATGGGGCGCGGATCCTGCGCACGATCCTGATGCTGGTGAAGGAGGAACGGCCGCTGCAATTCTTCAGCCTATGCGGCCTGGGGTTTTTCCTGCTGGCCCTTGTGCTCGGCCTGCCGGTGGTGGCGACGTATTTCCAAACGGGCCTGGTGCCGCGGCTGCCGACCGCGGTGCTGGCGAGCGGGCTGGTGCTGCTCGCGTTCATCAGCGTGTCGCTGGCCTTGATCCTGGATTCGGTGGCGCATGGGCGGCGGGAGTTGAAGCGGTTGATGTATCTGGCGGTGCCCGGGGTGCAGGCGCGGCATGACGGCTGAGGCGGGACGCGCGCCCACCCCCGGCGCGCTCGCCACCCTCGGGCTGCTGACCCTCATCTGGGGCCTGTCGGTGCCGATGATGAAGCTCGGCCTCGCCGATTTTCCCGCCCCGGCGCTGGTCACCTTGCGCTATCTGGTGGCCGCGCCCTGCTTCGCGCTGCTGCTGTTCCTGCGCGGACGCCCGATCCCCCGGCCGCGCCAGCTCGCGCAGATGGCCGCGCTCGGCGTGTTCGGCGTCGATGCCGGGCAATACACGCAGATGACCGGGGTAAGGCTCTGTTCCGCCTCGGTCGCCACCATGATCACCGCGATCATTCCGGTCCTGACCGTGCTGCTGGCCAGCCTCCGGCTGCGCCAGAAGATCCGCCCCGCGCATGTCGCGGGCTTCGCGCTCGCGCTCGGCGGCATCGCGGTCGCGGTGTTCGCACCCGGCGTGCGCGCGACCAGCGCGCCGGCGGGCGAGGGCCTGGTGCTGCTCTCCTGTCTTTGTATCTCGGGATACTACGTCCTCAGCGTCGAGGTCGCCGGCCGCGCCGGCGTGATGGCGACCGCGGCCTGGAGCACGATCTTCGCCGCCGCCGGACTGGTGCCCGTGGCGCTCTGGACCGTGCCGGTCAGCGCCCTCCGCCTGACGCCGCGCGTGGTGTTCGTGGCCCTGTATCTTGGCCTTCTGGTCACGGTGCTCGGCATCTGGATCTGGCTGCGCGCGCTGGAGCGGCTGCCGGCGCGCATCGCCGGTGCCTCCCAATACGGCCAGCCGTTGGTGGGGATCGCCGCCTCGGCGATGCTGTTCGGGGACCGGATCGGCGGGCGGTTCCTGGCGGGCACGGCGCTGGTTCTGGGCGGGATCGCGTTGAGCGCGCTGCCCGGGCGGCGCTAGCGGCGAGGCGGCCGCTCACCGATCCTTCACCTTCGCGCGCTACGTCCGAGCCGATGGTCCGGTATCGCGCCGCCGATATGCCACCCGATCCGCGCGGCGGGTTCCGCGTGGTGCTGCCCGCGATGGCGTCCGGATGGTGCCGCCTGCGGCTGCGCTTTCCCACCGCTGTGCCGACCCCCGTATGGCTTGCGGTAGAGACCGCAACGATCCCCGGCCCCGTGCTGGTCCTGCGCGGCACCGGAATGCGGCGCGCGACGATCCTGTGCCTGCCGGAGAGAACGACCGCGCTGCGGATCCTCCCGCACGGTCCGGCCGGCGCGCCGAGGTGCAGCCTCGTGCGTTTGTCGCGCCCGCGTGCCGCGCTGGGCCTGGCCGCGCGCGCCGCGCCCGGATTGCTGGGAACCCTGGGCCGCGGGCTGATCCGCGCCCCGTCCGGGCTGCCGGCCCGGCTGCGCGCGCGCCTGGCCGAGGCCGCCGCGCCGGCACCGCCCTCGGCGGCGGCCCCGCGAATCCGTCCCGCCGCGCCGACCGAATTGCCGTCGGTCAGCCTGATCGTGCCCACCCCCGGTCGCGGCCGCGCCGCCCATGCCTGCCTGGACGCGGTGTTGGCCCGCACAAGATATGCCGATTTCGAACTGATCCTGGTCGTGGCCCAACCCGATCCCCCGGACGCCGCGCAGCGCCGGTTTCTGGCGCGCCTCGGTCGCGACCAACGGGTGCGTGTCGTCCTGGCACCGATGGCCGCGTTCAACTTCGCCGCCGCCTGCAACCGCGGCGCCGCGGTGGCGCGGGGCGCGTTGCTGTGCCTGCTGAACGACGACGTGACCCCGCGCGATCCCCACTGGCTCGCGACCATGGCCGGCCATCTCGCGGACCCAGGGGTGGGCGTGGTCGGCGCGCGGCTACTCTATCCGGACGGCACGGTGCAGCATGCCGGCGTGGCGCTCTGCGCCGACGGAACCGGGCGCCATATCGATCGCTTCCGCCCCGCGCGCGCGCCCGGCGTGGCGCGCGCGGCGCACGAGGTCGCGGCCGTTACCGGCGCCTGCCTGCTGACGCCGCGCGCGCTCTGGGACCGGCTTGGC
>JAKAZN010000236.1 GCA_021815835.1 Pseudomonadota bacterium | reverse complement strand
GGCAATGTCGTCCTCCTTGCGGGCGTCGAGGCCGCGCGCGGTGATCCGCCCGCCGGCTGCCTCCACCGCGGCGACCAGGGGGGCGAGCTTCTCGGCGGTGCGTCGCCCGGCGAGCACGTGGAAGCCCTCGGCGGCAAAGCGGCGGGCGATCGCGGCGCCGATGAAATCGCCGGCGCCGATGATGGCGGCAGTGGCGGTGCGGGGGGTCATGAGGCTGGATCCTATCTAAACTTGCATCATGCTAGTGGCGAGCCTAGCCGGGGTCGCGCGCGGATGCAAATCCGCCGCGGCGGATTGACAGGCACGGCGGGCCGCCCTGTCATCGCCCTGGCAGCACGGCCTTCAGGGCCGGGGGGAATACATGGCGATCGCGCAACGTTCCGAGATCGACCCTCCGGGGCCGCTCGCCCGTGCCCGCGCGCTCGGCCCGCTCATCGCTGCCGCCGCCGACACGATCGAGCGCACCCAACGCATCCCCGAACCGCTGCTGTCCGAGATCCATGCCGCGCGGCTCTGCCGGATGCTGCTGCCGCGCGCGGTGGATGGCGACGAGGTGCCGCCCTGGGACTATCTCGGCGCGGTGGAGGAAATCGCCCGCCATGACGCCTCGGTGGCGTGGAACATCTTCGTCGCCAACAGCGCCGCGCTGATCGCCCCGTTCCTGCCGCCCGCCTCCGCGCGCGCGATCTTCGCCGATCCGCGCGCCTGGGTGGCCTGGGGACCGCCCGACGGCACGCCGGCGCGCGCGGTGCCGGGCGGCTACCAGGTGAGCGGGGAATGGCATTTCGCCTCCGGCTCGCGCCAGGCGCGCTGGATGGGCGCCCATTGCCCGGTGATCGAGGCGGACGGGTCCACGCGCCGCAACGCGGCCGGGCGCGCGGCGATCCGCACCCTGCTGTTTCCCGCCGAACGGGCCGAGCCGATCGCGGATTGGCAGGTGATCGGGCTGCGCGGCACCGCCTCCGAAGGCTATCGCGTGACCGATCTGTTCGTGCCGGAAGAATTCAGCTCCACGCGCGAGGAACCGGAATCGCGGTGCGAACCCGGCAAGCTGTTCGCCTTCACCATGCAGGGTCTGTACGCGGTGGGCGTGGCCGGCGTCGGGTTCGGGATCGCGCGCGCGATGCTGGATGCGTTCGTGACGTTGGCGACCCGCAAGACCCCGCGCGGGCTGGAGCGCCTGGCCGACAGCGCGACGGTGCGGGCGGGCCTCGCGCGCCAGGAGGCGGCGCTGGGTGCCGCGCGCGCGTATCTGGTCGCGACGCTCACGGAGATCTGGGAGCGGGCGGGGGAATGGTCGGTGATCGCGCTGGCGGACCGCGCGCGCGTGCGGCTGGCCTGCGCGCACGGGATCGGCGCGGCGATCGGGGCGGCGGATTTCGCGTTCAAGGCGGCGGGGGCGGATGCGATCTTCCCCGGCTCGTCGTTCGAGCGGCGGTTCCGCGACATGCATACGTTATCGCAACAGATCCAGGCGAGGGAGTCGCATTTCGAGGCGGTGGGGGCGATCCTGCTCGGGCACGTGCCGGAGGTGTTCTATTGATCGCCCCCATCCTTCGTTTTTCCCCGAGGCTTCAGGAATCCGCCCCATGACCGCCGTTACCCTGCCCGCCTGGCGCTCCATGCTGTTCGTCCCCGTCACCGCCCCGCGCTTCGTCGCCACCGGCGCCGATCGCGGCGCGGACGCGATCATCCTCGATCTGGAGGATTCGGTGGCGGCGAGCGAAAAGCCGCGCGCGCGGACGTTGCTGACCGAGGCGATCCCCCAAGTGGCGCGGCGCGGCGCCGACGTGCTGATCCGCGTGAACCGCCCGTGGCGGATGCTGGTGCGCGATCTGGAGGCGGCCGTTTTGCCGGGCGTCGTCGCGCTGATGCTGACGAAGGTGGACAGCCCCGAGCACGTGCAGGCCTGCGCCGAGATCGTGGACGAGCTGGAGGCCGAACGCGGCCTGCCCCGGGGCGGCCTCGGCTTCGTCGTGCTGATCGAGACGGTGGCGGGGTTCTTCCGCATCGAGGCGATCGCGCGCGCGCATCCGCGCATCGTCGCGATCAGCCTGGGGACGGAGGATTTCACGCTGTCGGCCGGAATGCAGCCGGATCCCGAGGGCCTGCTGTATCCCAAGCAGCACACCGTGTTTGCCGCCCGCGCGGCGGGCATCCTGCCGCTGGGGTTCGTGGGATCGATCGCCGATTTCCGCGACCAGGAGGCGTTCCGGCTCATCGTCCGCCGCTCCCGCCGGCTGGGGTTTGTCGGCGCGTCCTGCATCCATCCGTTGCAGGTCTCGGTGTTGAACGAGGAATTCGCGCCCGCGCCGGCGGAGGTGGAGCAGGCCGGGCGGATGGTCGCGGCGTACGACGCGGCGTTGGCCGCGGGGACCGGCGCGGTGCAGTTCGAGGGCAAGATGATCGACGTGCCGGTGGTGGAGCGCGCCCGTGCGGTGCTGGCGCGCGACGCGGCGATCCGGGCGCGGCTGGGGCGCGCGGGCTGATCGCCTTCCGCTCACCTTGGATTAACCTCTGGCGGGTTTGCTGGGGGGATGCAGGACATCCTTCCCATCGGCATCGTCGTGCCGGCGCGCGACGCCGCGGCCTGGCTGGCCGGGGCGATCCGCTCCGTGCTGGACCAGAGCCTGAGCGCATGGCGCCTGGTGGTGGTCGATGACGGATCGGCCGACGCGACGGCTGCGGTCGCCTCGGGCTTCGCCGATCCGCGCATCCGGCTGATCCGCCAGGCCCAGCTGGGCGTGTCGGTCGCGCGCAATCGCGGCGCGGCGGCGGCGTTGGCGGCGGGCGCGCGGGCGCTGCTGTTCCTGGACGCGGACGATTGGCTGGCGCCGGACGCGCTGGCGCGGCTCGCGGCGGCGCTGGCGGAGGCTCCGCATGCGGTGGCCGCCAGCGGAGGGTTCGTGCCGGTGACGGAGGACGGCGCGCCGGCGGGGCGCGCGCGCCGGGCGGAATCGGGCGACGTGCTGGCGCGGCTGCTGACGCGCAACCTGTTCGCCAATGGCGGGCAGGTGCTGGTGCGGCGATCGGCGGCGTTGCAGGTGGGGGGATTCCGCCCGGAGCTGCGGTTCGCGGAGGATTGGGAATACTGGGTGCGGCTGGCCGCGCTGGGCCGGTTCGTCGCCGTCCGCGGGCGGGCGGCGGTGCTGTTCGTGCGCCGGCGGGCGGCGGGGGCCTATCTGGGGGCGGCGGCGGATCCGGCCGCGTTCGCCCCGGCCCTGGCGGCGGCCTATGCGGCGCCGGGGCTGGCGGCGCGGTTCGGGGCGCGGCGGCTCGCTCGGCTGCGGGCGCGGATGGGTGCGGAGGCGGAATGGGTCGTCGGGCGGGCGCTGCTGTGGCACGGACGGCGGGCGGAGGCGCTGGCGAGGCTGCGACATGCCTGGGTGGCGCGCCCGGGGGTGAAGCGGGCGGTGCTGCTGGCGTGGTGGGAGGCGACCGCGCTCTCCGCCGGCGCGACGCGCCGGGTGAGCGCGCCGCCGGGCGAGGCGGTCATGCCAGGGGAACCAGGCTGACCGTGCCGGTGCGCGGCGGGCCGGCGCGCCGGGCAGCGGGCTTCGCCGCCCCTGGGATTGCCGCCCCTGGGATTGCCCCCCCTGGGATTGCCGCGATCGCGTCGGCGACGGCGAGGATGCGCGCGCCCTCCTGCGCTGAAACCATCACGATATCGCCGGTGCAGAGCATGTCCGCGGCATCGGCGAAGAACCCGGCGGCGTTGATGGCGGCCAACGGTTCCTCGGCGCCGCGATAGTGCCAGAGGGTGAAGCCGTTGGCATAGGCAAGCACGGAGAGGTTGCGGATGGCGAAGGCCATGGCGGCGGTCCTTTCGGGCACAAAAAAACGCCACTGCCTGGGAGGGCAGCGGCGCGGGGGAGGGCAGGGGGGACGGGCGCTGGACGCGCCTGTCCTGTTGACGGGAGGAGGTTAGACGGGCGCCGGCGGGGAGGTCAAGGCTTTTTTTCCTAGCGGTTCAGCTTACAAAGCCTGGCGGGCTTGCGTGGCACGGGCACCCGAACGACCGGCCAGGAATGCAATCGTTTCGCCGTCACCGCTGCCCCGCTATTTTTACGGTGTCATAAACTGCTCGACCGATTCGGCGCGGATTTGCCAGGGATAGAGATTGTCACTCGTGGAGGCGGGTCGCGGGTCTCGAAGCGGACGCGGACGGCAGCGAATCGCGGTTTGCCGCCTATGTCGAGGCGATCGCGTCGGCGCTGGGCCACGCCGACCGGGGTGCGCCGTTCCGCTCCTATTGCGCCGGACTGCTGCTGCCGGGCGATCGCAAGAGCGTCGAGCCGATGGCCGCGCGCGTGCAGCCGGGGCGCGTGCGGGCGGCGCATCAATCGCTGCATCACTTCGTGGCAAAGTCCGATTCCAGACCAAGCCGCAGATCGCGCTGGACCAGCTGCGTGCCGCCCGCGCGGCCGGGATCGACGCCGCGGTCGTGTTGGCCGACGTGGGGTACGGCAT
>JAKAZN010000235.1 GCA_021815835.1 Pseudomonadota bacterium | reverse complement strand
CCGGGGGCCGATTACCCGCCCACCGCCACGCCCAAAGCCGGCAAGGCGCGCTCGCGCGCAATCCCCGCCCCGCCCGCCCCCGACTTCGTCATCCGCGTCGATGACACGCCCTTGCACATCGTCGCGGTCGTGACGCAGCAGCTCCAGTCCATCGCCGACACCCCCAGGACCGCCGCCGCGGGACGCCGCCGATCCCAGGCCCCTCCCGCGCCATCGCCGTCCCCCCTCCTGATTGAAAAAGCGGTCGAAGGCGGCCTCCCCCGCACCGCGCTCCGCCACGTCGCGGAACGGATCGCGGGCAGCGACCCCGCGAAAATCGCCGCCCTGGAATGGGGCGTGGTCCCGAAAACCACCCTCGAACGCCGCGGCACCAGGCTCTCCCTCCAGGAAAGCGAACGCACGGAGCGCCTCGCCCGCCTGTTCGTGCATGCGCGCCGTGCCCTCGGCACGGAAGCCGAGGCGCGGGCATTCATGACCGCCCCCCACCCCGAGCTCGACGGACGCACCCCGATCGAGGCCGCCCGCACCGATCTCGGCACAAGCCGCGCCGAGCAGATCCTCAACGCGCTCGAATACGGCCTGGCCCTGTAGCACCCGTGCCGCTTCGGCTCTGGCGCATCGTCACCGGCGCCCGGCCGATCTGGTCGGCCGAGGGGGCGCGTCGGTTTGGCCAGCGCTGGAACCCGCCGGGCCTGCCCGCGATCTACACCGGCACCAGCTTCGCCGTCTGCTTGCTGGAAATCCTGGTCCACGCCAACCGCAAATCGCCCCCCAGCGCCGCGCGATTCGTCGAAGCCGTCATCCCCGACGATGTGTCCCGCGAGGTGCTCGACCCGGTATCGCTCCCCGGCTGGGACGACCCGCACGATTTGTCGGCCGCCCAGGCGTTCGGCCGGACCTGGATCGAGAGCCGCCGCACCGCCCTGCTGTTCGTTCCCTCGGTCGTCACCGCCGGGCGCGACCGCAATGTCGTCGTCAACCCGGACCACCCCGAATCCGCACGGATTTCGGTCGGGCCGGAAACCCCGGTCGCGCTCGACCGGCGCCTGTTCGGACCCTGACGCGCGCCGCCCTTCACCCGATCTTTCCATTGCCCGACGCAGCGTCCCCGCCATGCGCCTCTCCCATGCCCTCACCGCCGTGCTCGACCTGCTGCTGCCGCCCGAGTGCCTCGCCTGCACCGCCCCGGTCACCACCCAGGGCCTGCTCTGCGCCGCCTGTTTCGCCGCGACCACCTGGATCGCCGATCCCGTCTGCGCCCGCTGCGGCCTGCCCTTCGCCAGCACTGCCGCTGCCGGCCGGGACCAGACCTGCCAGGCCTGCCGCGCCGCCCCGCCGGCCTTCGCCGCCGCCCGAGCCGCCCTGCTGTATGATTCCGGCGCCCGCCGCCTGATCCTGCCATTCAAGCACGCGGACCGGCCGGAGCTCGCCGCAAGCCTCGCCCCCTTCCTGGTCCGCGCCGGCGCGCCCCTGCTCGCCCGGGCGGATGTCCTGATCCCCGTCCCCCTGCATCGGGGCCGCCTGTTCGCCCGCCGCTACAACCAGGCAGCCCTTCTCGCCCGCGCGATCGGAAGCCGGGCCGGCAAGCCGGTCCTGGTCGATGGGCTCCGCCGCACCCGCCCCACCGCCTCGCTGGAGGGCAAAACCGCCGCCGAACGCGCCGTCGCGCTGGAAGGCGCCTTCGCCGCCCGCCCCAACCGCGCCGCCGCGCTGGCCGGCCAACGCGTGCTGCTGATCGATGACGTGCTGACCTCCGGCGCCACCGCCGATGCGTGCGCGCGCGCCCTGCTGGAATCCGGCGCAGCGCAGGTCGATGTCCTCGCCGCCGCCCGCGTGCCCGATCCCCGCGCCCGCCCGCGCGATTCCTGACTCCGCCAGGGAAATCGCGTGAACGCGCCACCTCTCCCGCAAGCGCAGGGCTGTCCGGGGCAAGCAGGGGTGATTTGGCTGCATGCCCCGTCCGCGGCGGCTTTATCCGCTATTCTGTGTTTGCGAGACTCAGAACACGGGCGGGACATGCGGTTCAAACCTGCCATCTTTGCCAGCCTGTTGGCACCCATCGATCGCCGTGGGGTCAAGGCGATCTCGGCGCGGCATCGCGGCGACGCCTATGACAAGTCGTTCGCCAGCGGCGATCATCTTCAGGCGCCGATCTTCGCGCAGTTCGCCGCCGCCACCAGCCTGCGTGGCCTGGCGGTGGAGTGGAACGCATAAGGGCGATTCGCGCCTGCCCATCCGGCTGCGCCGGGTCCGGGTCAGGCGCCAGGACGGCAGTGCGATCACGCTGCTGACCAACGACCTCGATCGATCCGCGGTGGCCATCGCGGCCCTCTGCAAAGGCCGCTGGCAGATCGCGCTGCTGTTCCGCTGGCTCAAGCAGAACCTGCGTATCCGCCGCTTTCTCGGCAACAACCCCAATGCCATCCGGCCGCAGATCTATGCCGCCCTGATCGCATACGCCCTGCTGCGCCTCGCCACCCGCAGCCATCGCGTCAGGATCCCGATCCTGCGCTTTACCGAACTCGTCGCAAGCTGCCTGTTCGAGCGCCGCGACCTGAGCACCATTGCACGACCACCTCCCGTCAATCCGCCCGGAGCACGAAATCATGCGCCGGAACGACAACTCGGGTTCACATATGCCTGACTTTCCCCGGACAGCCCTGCGCAAGCGGGAGAGGGGAAGATTTGTTGGCCTATGCCTTGCGCGGCGACCAGCCATATGCCTTGGCGCAGGCCCCGCCCATCAGCATCGCCCGCTCGCTGGCGCTGAGGCGATCGGTGCGCAGGAACGGCTCGACGCCCTGCGCGTAGTTCACCACCGCGAAGGCGCGCGTCCAGTCGGTGCCCCACAGGCAGCGCTCGAAGCCCCAGGCATCGAACAGCCGGGCCAGAGGGTCCCAGATGTCGGGGAACGGATCGGGCGCGCGCGACAGGGTGCAGGCGCCGCTCACCTTGATCACGGCGTTCGGGCGCTTCGCCAGCGCCAGAACCTTCGGCAGATCGGCCCAGGGCTCGGGCGGCGCCGGCGGCGTGCGCGGCTGCACGATGCCCAGATGGTCGATGATGAAGCGCGTATCCGGATGGCTGTCGATCAGCGCGGCGCCGACCTCCAGATTGCCCCAGCAGAGGATGTTGACCGGAAAATCCTGCTGCGCGGCGGCGCGCAGGATGCGATCGAGGCCGGGGTCGTCCGCGCCGCGGCCGGATTCCTTCGGCAGCATGATGCGCACGCCGACCGTGCCGGGTGTGCGCTTCCATTCGGCGATAACTTCGGCCACCGCCCGATCGTCCGGGTTCACCGGCTTGACGATGCCGAACCGGTCCGGATGCGCGCGCTGCACCTCCACCGCGTAGCTGGCGTCGTATTGGTACATCGAGAAGGAGGAGATGAAGATCGCGCCGTCCACTCCGACCTTGTCCATCGCCGCGACCATCTCGTCGCCGGTGACGTGCGGGGGCCAGTTCGGCACGCTGTGCCAGGGGCGCTTTGGTGTGTTCGCCTCATAGGCGTGCACCTGCGAGTCGATGATCATGGTTCTGGACCTCCTCCGTGACGCGGGAGTTTGGCGAGCGCGGCGGGCGTCTGTCCAGGGGGCGCGCGGGGTGCGCCTGGGCATTCGGGTGAGCGCCCCACACGCCGCGTCTTTACCTCTCCCGCAAGCGGGAGAGGTAAAGACGCGGGTCCCCTCCGCGGCGCGCGCGCCCTATGGTGATGCCCCATGAAGCGATTCTGGACCGAAGCGACCACCGCGCCCGCCCCCGAGGGGACGGGGTTCGCCATCCTGCTCGACGGCAAGCCCTTGCGCCTGCCGGGCGGGGCGGTGCTGCGCGTGGGGCCGGCCGCGCTTGCCCGCGCGATCGCGGCCGAATGGCAGGACGCGGGGGGCGGCAAGGGGGGCGAGATGAGCTTCGCCGACACCCCCCTCACCCGCCTTGTCGGCACCGCGCAGGAACGTATCGCCCCCGATCCGGCGCCGAGCGTGGCCGCGATCGCCGCCTATGGCGCGCATGACCTGCTCTGCTACCGCGCCGAGGCGCCGGCGGGGCTGGTGCGCCGCCAGCACGAAGCCTGGCAGCCCTGGCTCGACTGGGCGGCTCGGCAGTTGGACGCGCCGCTGCTGGTGCGAGCTGGCATCGCACCGATCGCGCAGCCGGAGTCCAGCCTGACGGCGCTGCGCCGTGCGGTCGCCGCACGCGATGCGTTGGCGCTGGCCGCGCTGGGCCTCGCGGTGCCGGCGCTCGGCAGCCTGGTGCTGGGCCTGGCGCTGGCCGAGGGCGCGCTGGACGCGGCGGACGCGCATCTTCTGGGCGCGCTGGACGAGCTGCACCAGGTGGCGCTTTGGGGGGAGGACGCGCAGGCCGCCGCCCGCCGCGCCGCGGTGGCCGCCGATGTCGCGCTGGCGGCGCGGCTGTTGCGCCTGGGGGCGGATGATGCCGAAAGCTGATCCCGATTCCGGGTGCCCCCTCGTCG
The DNA here is from genome assembly GCA_021815835.1 of Pseudomonadota bacterium. GTDB lineage: Bacteria > Pseudomonadota > Alphaproteobacteria > Acetobacterales > Acetobacteraceae > JAJZVS01. The sequence goes on along the minus strand of JAKAZN010000235.1, from coordinate 12 downwards.
TGGCCGGGCTTG
>JAKAZN010000234.1 GCA_021815835.1 Pseudomonadota bacterium | reverse complement strand
CCGCGGACCGGGATTCGTTACGCCGCCTTACCGCCGAGCGCGGCGACGCCCGGCAGGACCCGCCCCTCCATCCATTCCAGGAACGCGCCGCCCGCGGTGGAGACGTAGCTGAATTGCTCCATCACCCCCGCCGCCCGCAGCGCCGCCACCGTATCGCCCCCGCCCGCCACGCTGCGCAGCCCGCCCGAAACGGTCGCCGCCGCCACCGCGCGCGCGAGCGCCAGGGTGGCGGCATCGAAGGGCGGCGTCTCGAACGCGCCCAGCGGCCCGTTCCAGATCAGGGTCTTCAAGCCTGCCAGCCGCCGCTCCAGCCGCGCCACCGTCGCCGGGCCGACATCGAGGATCATGTCCGCCGCCCCCACGCCGTCCAGCCCGACGGTCCGGCTCGCCACGCCGGGGCGCAGTTCGCCCGCCACCACCACGTCTTCCGGCAGCACGACGGCGCAGCCCGCCGCGCCGGCGCGCGCAAGGATATCCCGCGCCGTCGCGTGCAGCTCCGCCTCCTGCAAGGACCGCCCCACCGCATGGCCCTGCGCGGCCAGGAACGTATTCGCCATCGCCCCGCCGATCATCAGCAGATCGACCCGCCCCACCAGATGGCCCAGCAGATCGAGCTTGGTGGACACCTTTGCCCCGCCCACGACCGCGGCCACCGGGCGGACCGGCTTGCCCAGCGCCGCCTCCAGCGCCTCCAGCTCCGCCTGCATCAGCCGCCCGGCATAGGCTGCCAGCAGATGCGCCACCCCCTCGGTGCTGGCATGCGCCCGATGGGCGGTGGAGAACGCATCGTTCACGTAAAGATCGGCGAGCGCTGCGAGCGCACGGGCAAAATCCGGATCGTTCGCCTCCTCCCCGGGATGAAAGCGGGTGTTCTCCAGCACGAGCACCTCGCCCGGCGCCATCCGCCCGACCGCCGCCTCGGCCGCCGGACCCACGCAATCGGGCGCGAAGGCCACGTGCCGGCCCAGCACCTTGCCCAGCGCCGCGGCCACCGGGGCGAGCGAGAGCGCCGGCTCCGGCCCGTGCCTGGGCCGGCCGAAATGGCTGCACACGATGACCTTGGCGCCCTTCTCCGCCAGTTCGCGGATGGACGGCGTCAGCCGCTCGATCCGCGTGAGGTCGGAGATGGCGCCGTCATGCACCGGCACATTGAGATCGGCGCGCAGCAGCACGCGCCGTCCCGCGACGGCCAGGCCGTCGAGCGTGCGAAACGACATCGGGGCCTACAGGCTGCCGAACAGCGCCGCGGTATCGGACATGCGGTTGGAGAAGCCCCACTCGTTGTCGTACCAGCCCATCACGCGGACCATCGCGCCATCGACCACCGCGGTCTGCGTGGCATCGAAGCTGCAGGACGCCGGGCAATGGTTGAAATCGATACTGACGAGCTTTTCGGTGTTGTAGTCCAGGATGCCGCGCAGCTCGCCCTCGGCGGCGCGCTGCATCGCCGCGTTCACGGCGGCGACATCGGCGGGCTTTTCCAGGTTCACGTCCAGCGAGACCAGCGAGACGTTCGGCGTCGGGATGCGGATCGCGGTGCCGTCCAGCTTGCCCTTGAGCGCGGGCAGCACCAGGCCCACCGCGCGCGCCGCCCCGGTCGTGGTGGGGATCGCCGAGACCGCCGCCGCCCGCGCCCGGTGCGGGTCCTTGTGCAAGGTGTCCTGCAGCTTCTGATCGCCCGTATAGGCGTGGATGGTCACCATGTAGCCGCGCAGGATGCCGAAGCTCTCGTGCAGCACCTTGGCCATCGGCGCCAGGCAGTTGGTGGTGCAGGACGCGTTGGAGATCACCGTCATCTCGCGCGTGATGACCTTGTGGTTCACGCCGTACACCACGGTCGCGTCCACCCCGTCGGCCGGCGCCGAGACCAGCACCTTGCGCGCGCCGGCCTTCAGCAGCGCGGACGCGCTGTCCTTGCTGGTGAAGATCCCGGTGCATTCCAGCGCGACATCGACGCCCTGGTACGGGACCTTGGTCGGGTCGCGCTCGGCCGAGACCCTGATCGGCCCCCAGACCCGTCCGCCATGGCGGATGGTGATGGTATCGCCCACGACCTCAAGCTGGCCGGGGAAGCGACCATGCACGCTGTCGTAATGGAACAGATGCGCGTTGGCCTCGGGCGAGCCGAGATCGTTGATCGCGACCGGCACGACATCGTCGCGCCCGCTCTCGATCATTGCGCGCAGCACCAGGCGGCCGATCCGCCCGAACCCGTTGATGGCGACCTTGACGGACATTGTTGTGGTTTCCCTTGTGGACTGGCGAGGCACGTCGAACCGATCAGGCCAACCGCCTGCGCACCGCGCTCGCGATGGCCTCCGCGGTGATGCCGAATTCCTTGTACAGCTCCTCGAACGGGGCGGAGGCGCCGAACCCGGTCATGCCGATGAACACGCCGTCCGGCCCGAGCCAGCGTTCCCAGCCCTGCGCCACGGCGGCCTCGATCCCGAAGCGCGGCACCGCGCCCAGCACCCAGTCCCGCCAGGCGGAATCCTGCTGGGCAAACGCCTCCCAGCACGGCAGCGAAACGACCGCGACCGCGATGCCCTCGGCGGCGAGCAGCGCGCGGGCCTCCATCGCGATCGCGACCTCGGTGCCGGTGGCGATCAGCGTGGCGCGGCGATCGCCCTCGGCCTCGGCCAGCACGTAGCCGCCGCGGGCGCAGCGGTTCTCGCCGGCATCGGCGCGCATCGCCGGGACGGCCTGGCGCGAGAGCACGATCAGGCTCGGCCCCTCGGTCCGTCGCAGCGCCAGTTCCCAGCACTCGGCGGTCTCCAGCGCGTCGGCCGGGCGGAACACATGGACATTGGGCATCGCGCGCAAGCTGGCGAGATGCTCGACCGGCTGGTGCGTCGGTCCGTCCTCGCCCAGGCCGATGGAATCATGGGTCAGCACATGAATCACCCGCTGGCCCATCAGCGCCGAAAGGCGCAGCGCCGGGCGCAGGTAATCGGTGAAGACGAAGAAGGTGGCGATATAGGGGATCAGGCCGCCATGCAGCGCGATACCGTTGGCGCAGGCGGCCATGCCGTGCTCGCGGATGCCGAAATGCAGGTAGCGGCCGGCGAAATTGCCCGGCGCCACGCTGCCCATGCCCTTCACGAAAGTCAGGTTGGATCCGGTGAGGTCGGCCGACCCGCCCACCAGGTCGGGCGTGGCCGGGACCAGCGCATCGAGCGCCATCTGGCTCGCCGCGCGCGTCGCGAGCTTCGGCTTCGTCTCCGCGATGGTCTGTTTCAGCGCCGCCACCGCCTCGTGCCAGGTGTCGGGCAGGCGGCCGGCGATGGCGCGCTCGAACTCGGCGCGCTGGGCGTGCCGCGCCGCGCGCTTGAGCCAGGCGCGGCGCGTGCCGGCGCCGCGTCCGCCGGCCTCGCGCCAGCGCGCGGCGAGATCCTCGGGGATGGTGAAGGGCGGCGCGGTCCAGCCGAGCGCCGCCTTGGCGCCCGCGGCCTCGACCCGCCCCAGCGGCGCGCCGTGCGCCGCCGCGGTGCCGGCCTTGGTGGGCGCGCCGAAGCCGATGATGGTGCGGCACGCGATCAGGGTGGGCTTCTTGGAGCGCACGGCGAACGACAATGCCGCGACGATCTGCGCCGGATCGTGGCCATCGACCGATTTCGTGGCCCAGCCCTGCGCGGCGAAGCGCTTCAGCGTGTCCTCGCTGCGCGCCAGCGCGGTGTCGCCGTCGATCGAGACATGGTTGTCGTCGTACAGCAAGGTGAGCTTGTTCAGGCGCAGATGCCCGGCGAGCCCGATCGCCTCGTGGCTGATCCCCTCCATCAGATCGCCGTCCGAGCAGATCGCCCAGGTGCGGTGATCGACCAGGGAGCGGCCGAAGCGCGCGGCCATCATCCGCTCGGCGAGCGCCATGCCGACGGCGGTCGCGAGACCCTGGCCGAGCGGGCCGGTGGTGGTCTCGATCCCCGGATGCGCGCCGTATTCGGGATGCCCGGCGGCGGGGGAATGGAGCTGGCGGAAGCGCTTGAGCTCGTCGATGCCCATGCCTTCGAAGCCGGTCAGATGCAGCAGCGCGTAGAGCAGCATCGAGCCGTGGCCGGCGGAGAGCACGAAACGATCGCGGTCGGGCCAGCGCGGATCGGCGGCGTCGAATTTCAGGAACCGGGTCCAGAGCGCGGTGGCGACATCGGCCATGCCCATGGGCAGGCCGGGATGACCGGAATTGGCCTTTTCCACCGCGTCGATCGCGAGCGCGCGGATCGCGTCGGCCATCCGCCGCGCCGGCGTCATCGGGCGGGCAAGGATGGCTTCCTGGAGCGCCTGGACGGGGCTGACGCTGGGGGTCTCGGCGAGGCTGGCCATGGGCGGTTCCTGCGGGTCCCGGCGGCTATAGAGGCGGGCGGCGCCGGGGGGCAACCCCCAGCGGGAAAACCGTCAGCGGGAAAACCGTCAGGGGGCAAACGCAAGCGGCACCTCGGTGCGGGCAGGGTGGGGGCCGGGCAGCCGGGCAGGGCAGGGGGCAGGGCAAGGGGCAGG
>JAKAZN010000233.1 GCA_021815835.1 Pseudomonadota bacterium | reverse complement strand
TGCTGGTCGATCAGCATGGGGTGGCGTGCCACACCGGGCGGCGGAGTTGCTTCTTCCGGGCGGCGCGGGGGGGCGGGCTTACGGAGATCATGGCGCCGGAGGTGTCGGAGGAGGCGCTGTATGGGGTCGGGCACACCCACGCCGCGTTGGCGGAAATCCGCGAGGCCGATGCGGAACCCGCCATCGCCGCGATCTACGCCGAGATCCGCGCGGCGGGTTCCGTGCCGCTGGTCAACCTGATCTGGCGTCATTTCGCCACCATGCCCGCGGTGCTGCCCTGGGCCTGGGGGGCGGTGCGACCTCTGGTGGGCTCGGCCGCAATGGACACGGCGCGGGCGGAGGTGGCGGGCGCGATCCCGCTTCCCCCGCTGGCGGTCCCGGACGCGGCTTCCTGGGCAAGGACGGGGCTTTCCGCGCAGGACCACGCCGCGATCGTTTCGGTGCTGGCAGCCTATACCCGGGGAAACCTGACCAATCTGGTGGCGCTGACGGGATTGCGGTTGCGCCGGACAGGGGTGTCGCGGAACGTGGCGCGGGCGGCGCCGGCGGCACTCGCGCCGATCCCGCCGTTGCCGCGGCTCGACACCCTGGATGTGGCGACGGCTGCACGGGTGCGCGCGCTGGCGGCGTTCCATCCGCTGGCGGGACCGGGGGTTATTCCAAGCCTTTATCTGCATCTGGCGCATTGGCCGGGGCTGCTGGGCGCGCTGGAGGAATGGTTGGCGCCGGTGTTGGCTCCGGCGGCGCTGACCGCGGCGCGACTGGCCGCGATTGCCGCGGCCGAGCGGGCGGTGGCGGGGTTCAGGCCGCTGGATCAGCCGGCGCCGGACGGCGGCGGTGCGGCAGTGGATGCGGCACTGGAACGATTCACGACGGGGATCATTCCGGACCTGGTGCCGGTATGCCTGGCGCTCAGGACGATTCTGGCGCCCGCATGAGTCTGATCTACCTCATCGCCGGCGAAGCCAGCGGCGACGCCATCGGCGCGCGCCTGATCGCTTCCCTCCGCGCCCGTCGCCCCGAGCTTCGCCTCGCCGGCATCGGCGGCCCCGCCATGGCCGCCCAGGGCCTCGCTTCCCTGTTTCCCATGCACGAACTCGCCCTGATGGGCCTGATCGAAATCCTGCCCAAGCTCCGCCAGCTTCGCCGCCGGATCGCCGAGACCAGCGCCGACATCGCGGCCCGCCGGCCCGACGTGGTGGTGACCATCGACAGCCCCGGCTTCACCCTGCGCGTGCTCCGCCAAATCGCCCCGCTCGGCATCCCCCGCGCGCATTACGTCGCGCCCCAGGTATGGGCCTGGCGCGCATCCCGCGTCCGCCACTACCCGGGCCTGTGGGACACGCTGCTCTGCCTGCTCCCGTTCGAGCCGGAATTCTTCGCCCGCCACCATCTGCCCGCGCGCTTCGTCGGCCACCCGGTGCTGGAATCCGGCGCCGATCGGGGCGATGGCGCCCGGTTCCGCGCCCGCCACGCCCTGGCGCCGGACGCGCCGATCCTGATCGTGATGCCCGGCAGCCGCCGTTCGGAGGTGACCCGCCTGCTGCCGATCCTGGCCGCGACGCTGGAGCGCATCCGCCCCGCCGTCCCGGGCCTGATCCCGGTGGTCCCGCTCGCGGGCCCGGTGGCCGAGGCGGTCCGCGCCGCCACCGCCGCCTGGCCCATCCGCCCGATCCTGGTGACCGATCCGGCCGAGAAATACGATGCCTTCGCCGCCGCCGCCGCCGCGCTGACGAAATCCGGCACCTCCACATTGGAACTGGCGATGGCGGGCGTGCCGATGCTGGTCGCCTATCGGGTCAACCCGATCACGGCCGCGATCGCGCGGCGGACCGTGACGGTGCGCTACGCCTCGATCCTGAACCTGCTGGCGGAGACGCCGATGATTCCGGAATTCATCCAGCAGGATTGCACGCCCGACCGCCTGGCCCCGGCACTCCAGGCGTTGCTGACCGATCCGGCCGCGGCGCGCGCCCAGAGGGCCGCCACCGCCGCCGCGCTCGCGCGGCTGGCGCCGCCCGCCGGGCGGCCGTCCGAGGCGGCCGCCGAGGCGGTGCTGGCCCTGATCGCCGCTGGCGCTACGACTTGATCCCGAGGCCGGCGAATTTCTTGTTGAACTTCGCCACCTGCCCACCCGTATCCATGATGCGCTGCTGCCCGGTCCAGGCCGGGTGGGATTTCGGGTCGATATCCAGCCGGATCTGGTCGCCCGGCTTGCCGTAGCAGGAGCGGGTGACGAACTGGCTGCCATCCGTCATGATGACGGTGATATCGTGGTAGTCGGGGTGAATGCCCGGCTTCATCGGAACTCTCCTGCCATCGCACCCGATGCCGACCGGGCGCGGAAGGCGCGGGGTATAGCCGCCTCGCGCCGACGGGGGAAGGGGTGGGGCGCGGACTTGATCGCCGCCCGGGGCTGGGCTAATCGACATGCCGCGCCCAGGTAGCTCAGTTGGTAGAGCATGCGACTGAAAATCGCAGTGTCGGTGGTTCGATTCCGCCCCTGGGCACCATTCTTCAAGGACCTGGGGCAGAGCACGTAGCGGTGAGGGCGAAACTGTCCTCGGCCTGTCCGCTGTTAATCGGCAACGCCCGCGCTCCCTCGCGGGAACCCGGGCGTTCCGGCCGTCATCATCTCTTTGGTGGGCGGTGACGGGTTCGAACCGCCGGCCCTCTCGGTGTAAACGAGACGCTCTACCGCTGAGCTAACCGCCCAACCGCGTGCCTTACTGCACCGCGTCCTTCAGGCCCTTGCCGGGCTTGAACCGCACCGTGGTGGACGCGGCGATCTTCATTTCCTCTCCGGTGCGCGGATTGCGCCCCATGCCCGCCTTGCGCTCGGCGGTGGAGAAGGTGCCGAAGCCCACGAGCCGCACCTCGTCCTTGTGCTTCAGCGCCGCCTCGATCGCGGCGAAGACGGACTCGACCACCTCCGTGGTCTTGGCGCGCGACAGATCCGACTTGTCCGCCACGGCGGCGATGAGTTCCATTTTATTCACAGGCAATCCCCTTGGTGCGATGGGCATGGGTTGAACGCGACACCGGCCGCGAGGGCGCGGCCGGACGAACGGGCGGGACACTAAGAGCCGGGTTTCGCCGCCGTCAACGGACCAACCGAGGGTTGCGGGGCACAACCGGGAACGCGCCCGGTCGTACCCCGCCCCGGGGTGGTGGTCAATGCGGGAGCGACGCGGTGGCCTCCGCGGATTTGGCCGGGGGAGGGGTCTCCTCCGGCTCGTCCCAGGTGATCGGCTCGGGCCGGCGGGCCAGCGCCTGGGCAATCACTTCATCGACATCGGCGACCGCGATGAGCTTCAATCCCTTCTTCACGTTGTCCGGGATTTCGGCGAGGTCCTTCTCGTTGTCCTTCGGGATGAACACCGTGGTGATGCCCGCGCGCAGCGCCGCCAGGAGCTTCTCCTTCAGCCCGCCGATCGGCAGCACACGACCGCGCAAGGTGATCTCCCCGGTCATCGCGATGTCGCGGCGCACGGGGATGCCGGTCAGCACGGAGACGATCGAGGTCGCCATCGCGATCCCGGCCGACGGTCCGTCCTTCGGCGTCGCCCCTTCCGGCACGTGCACGTGGATATCGCGCTTCTCGAACAAGGTCGGCTTGATCCCGAACTTGATCGACCGCGAACGGACATAGCTGAGGGCCGCCGAGACGCTTTCCTGCATCACGTCGCCGAGCTTGCCGGTCTGCTTCACGTTGCCCTTGCCGGGCAGCAGCACCGATTCGATGGTCAGGATCTCGCCGCCCACCTCGGTCCAGGCCAGGCCGGTGACGACACCCACCATATCCTCGGCCTCGGTTTCGCCGAAGCGGAATTTCGGCACGCCGGCGTATTTGTCGAGATTCTTGCGGGTGATCGTCACCTTCTTGGTCTTCTTGGTGACGATCTCGCGCACCGCCTTGCGCGCCAGGTTGGCGAGCTCGCGCTCCAGGTTCCGCACCCCGGCTTCCCGCGTATAGGTGCGGATCAGTTCGCGCAGCGCCTCCTCCGAGACCGACCATTCGTCGGGCTTGAGGCCGTGCGCCTCCCCCTGCTTGGCGAACAGATGGCGCCTGGCGATCTCGACCTTTTCGTCCTCGGTGTAGCCGGGGATGCGGATGATCTCCATCCGGTCCATCAGCGGCTGCGGCATCCGCAGGCTGTTGGCGGTGGTGACGAACATCACGTCCGACAGGTCGTAATCGACCTCCAGGTAGTGATCGGCGAAGGTGCTGTTCTGTTCCGGATCCAGCACTTCCAGCAGCGCCGAGGACGGATCGCCGCGCCAATCGGCGCCGAGCTTGTCCACTTCGTCCAGCAGGAACAGCGGATTGGATGTCTTCGCCTTCTTCATGCCCTGGATGACCTTGCCCGGCATGGAGCCGATATAGGTCCGCCGATGGCCGCGGATCTCCGCCTCGTCGCGCACGCCGCCCAGCGACATGCGCACGAAATTCCGCCCCGTCGCGCGCGCGATGGACTTCCCGAGCGAGGTCTT
>JAKAZN010000232.1 GCA_021815835.1 Pseudomonadota bacterium | reverse complement strand
GGCGACTTGGGCCGCGCGTCGGGGCCGCCCAATCATTCTCCGCCCATCCCCCTCATCCTCCTGGCGCCCCCTGCGTGTTCACATACAGCGCGTAAAGCCCATGGCTCGCCGCCATGAACAGCCGGTTTCGCCAGCGTCCGCCAAAGCACAGATTGGCGCAGCGTTCCGGCAGGCCGATATGCCCGATCGCCTCGCCCCGCGAATTGAACACCCGCACCCCGTCGAGCGCCGGATCCCCCATCCCCCAGCCGCACCACAGATTGCCATCGATATCCACGCGGAACCCGTCCGGCGTGCCCGCGCCCGCGTCGATCGCCACCCGGTTGGCGGAAACGCGCCCGTCGCCCGCGACGTCGAAGGCGCGGATCTTGCGCGGTTCCTCGCGGGAGGCGACGACATACAGCAGCTTCTCGTCGGGGGAGAACGCAAGTCCGTTCGGGCCTTCGATGTCGTCGGTGACCTTCGTCACCTTCCCGCTCTGCCCGTCGATCCGATAGACCGCCGGGGCCAGCTCGGGCGGGTTCTTCTCGCCCTCGTAATAGCCCAGAATACCGAAGACCGGATCGGTGAACCAGATGGAGCCGTCGGATTTCACCACCACGTCGTTCGGGGAATTGAGCGGCTTACCCTCGTAGCTGTCGGCCAAAATCGTGATGGTGCCGTCATATTCGGTGCGCGTCACGCGCCGGCCGCGATGCTCGCAGGTCACCAGCCGCCCCTGCCGGTCGCGGGTGTTGCCGTTCGCGTTCCACGAGGTCTTGCGATAGACGCCGACCGCGCCGGTTTCTTCATCCCAGCGCAGGATGCGGTCGTTCGGGATGTCGGACCACAGCACGCAGCGGGCATCGCCGAAATAGACCGGCCCCTCGGACCACCGGCAGCCGGTATGAAGCCGCTCCACCGAGGCCAGAGCCAGGCGGTATTTGTTGAAATCCGGGTGCAGCACGCGCACCGCTGGATCGGGATAGCGCTCGCTCGGTTCCCACATCGGATCGTCCTCCCCGTTTCGACGCCGCGATGCTAGCCGAGGGCGGCCGGGCCGGCGAGAGTTGCCCCCCAGCCCCCGGGAAGCTATGCGCGCCCCCGGAGACCCCGATGACCATCCGCACCCGCTTCGCCCCCAGCCCGACCGGCCTGCTGCATATCGGCGGCGCTCGCACCGCGCTGTTCAATTTCCTGTTCAGCCGCCATCATGGGGGCGAGTATCTGCTGCGCATCGAGGATACCGACCGCGCCCGCAGCACCGAGGCGGCGACCCAGGTGATCCTGGACGGCCTCGCCTGGCTCGGGCTCTCGCCCGACGCGCCGCCGGTCTATCAATCCACCCGCGCCGCCCGCCATGCCGAAATCGCGCACGCACTGCTCGCCGCCGGTCAGGCCTATCGCTGCTGGTGCACGCCGGCCGAGCTCGCCGCGATGCGCGAGGAAGCCGCCGCCGCCGGCCGCCCGCCCCGCTACGACGGGCGCTGGCGCGACCGCGACCCATCGGAGGCGCCCGCCGGCGTCGCCCCCGCCATCCGCCTGCGCGCCCCGCGCGAGGGCGAGACGGTCGTTGCCGATCTGGTGCAAGGCGAGGTCCGCGTCGCCAATGCCGAACTGGACGACATGATCATCCTGCGCGGCGACGGCAGCCCCACCTATCTGCACGCCGTCGTCGTCGATGACCACGACATGGAGATCACCCATGTCATCCGCGGCGACGATCATCTGACCAACACCTTCCGCCAGGTGCAGATCTACCAGGCGATGGGCTGGGAACCGCCGCGCTTCGCGCATATCCCGCTGATCCACGGCGCGGACGGGGCGAAGCTGTCGAAACGCCACGGCGCCGTCTCGGTGCTGGAATTCCGCGAGCAGGGCTTCCTGCCGGAGGCCGTGTGCAACTACCTGCTCCGGCTCGGCTGGGGCCACGGCGACAGCGAGATCATCGACCGGGAGGCGGCGATCGCGCTGTTCGACCTCGGCGGCGTGGGCCGCGCGGCCTCGCGCATGGACTACGCCAAGCTCACGCATCTGAACGGCGTCTATCTGCGCGCGGCCGACGACGAGCGGCTGACGCGCGACGTGCTGGAACGTCTGGCCGGGCGCGGCGATCTGGCGCTGGGTTCCACCGCCGCCGCGCGGATCCGCGCGCTGATGCCGGGGCTGAAGGAGCGGGCGAAGACCCTGGTGGACCTGGCCGACGCCGCCGCCTTCCTCGCCCATCCGATCCCGTTGCCGATGCAACCCAAGGCCGCCGCGCTGCTGACACCGGAGGCGCGGCTGATGCTGCGCGATCTGGTCCCGGCGCTGGGGGCCACGGATTTCTCCACGGCCGCGCTCGATGCGGCGTTGCGCGACTTCGCCACCGCGACCGGACGCAAGCTCGGCGAGGTCGCCCAGCCGCTGCGCGCGGCGCTCACCGGCAGCACCACCAGCCCCGGGATCGACGCCACGCTCGCCGCGCTCGGCCGGGAGGAAGCCCTCGCGCGGATCGCGGCACTCGCGTAACACCCATGCCCCACCCGAAAGGCCCGCCCGCCCGATGTCCCACCCTGCCTACGGCCAGGCCGGCGCGATCGCCGCCTCCCTGCGCGACCTGCTCGGCCCGCGCTTCTCCGATAGCCACGCGGTGCGCGAGCACCACAGCCACGGCGAGGGCCTTCCCACCGCCGGGCTGCCGGACGCGGTGGTCTTCCCTGAAACCGAGGCGGAGGTGGCGGGCGATCGTCGCCCGCTGCCGCGATGGGAGGGTGCCGATCGTGCCGTTCGGCGCCGGCACCTCGCTCGAAGGCCACGTGGCGGCCCTGCATGGCGGGATCTCGGTCGATTTCTCCCGCCTGAACGCGATCCTCGATGTCAGCCCGGACGCGCTCGATTGCCGCGTGCAGGCCGGCGTCACCCGCAAGCAGCTCAATGCCGCGCTGCGGGGCGACGGACTGTTCTTTCCGGTGGATCCGGGCGCCGACGCAACGATCGGCGGCATGGCGGCGACGCGCGCCTCCGGCACTGCCGCGGTGCGCTACGGGACCATGCGCGAAAACGTGCTCGGCCTGACCGTCGTCACGCCGGCGGGCGAGATTCTCCGCACCGGCGGGCGGGCGCGCAAATCCGCCGCCGGCCTGGACCTGACGCGGCTCTATGTTGGCAGCGAGGGCACGCTCGGCCTGATCACCGAAATCCAGCTGCGCCTGCACGGCCTGCCGGAGGTCATCGCCGCCGCGGTGTGCCAGTTCGAGACCCTGCGCGGAGCTGTGGAGGCGGTGATCGCCGCGCTGCAATGCGGCGTGCCGCTCGCGCGCGTCGAATTGCTGAACGACGTGCAGATGGGAATCTGCGCGGCCTACGCCAAACTGGAAGGCTATGCCGCAAGCCCCACCCTGTTCCTGGAATTCCACGGCGGCGCCGCCGCCGTGCGCGAGCAGATCGAAACGATGGAAGCGCTCTGCGCCGAGGGCGGCGGCGGCGCGTTCCGTTTCGCCGAGCGACCGGAGGACCGCACCATCCTGTGGCAGGCGCGTCACGACACCTATTACGCCTGCCTCGCCCACAGTCCCGGACGGCGTAACATGGGCACCGATGCCTGCGTGCCGATCTCCGAGCTCGCCGGCTGCCTGCTGGAGACGGAAGCCGACATCGCCGCGACCGGGCTGGTGGCGCCGATCGTGGGGCATGTGGGCGACGGCAATTTCCATCTCGGCATCCTGTTCGATCCCGACAACCCTGACGAGGTCCGCCGCGCCGAGGGTCTGGCGCGGCGGACCGGGGAGCGCGCGATCCGCCACGGCGGCACCTGCACCGGGGAGCACGGGATCGGCCTGCACAAGCGCGGCCTGCTCGATCTGGAACATGGCGCGGCGGTGGCGACGATGCGGACCATCAAGCGCGCGCTCGACCCGGCGGCGATCATGAACCCGGGCAAGATGTTCAGCGCGGATCGTTAAGTCCGTGGAAACCTTCGCGCGGTAAGCCCCGCCCCGGCCGATCGCCGGTGACCGGCCGAGCGAGGGCATGCCATGTTCCGATCCGACACCGCGAACCCCGGCCCCGGCCGGGCGATCCTGTCCACCCTGCGCGCGCGGCTGCTCGCCATCGTCGCGGCCCTCGCCGCCACCCTGCTCGTGATCTCGGGCAGCACCCTCGCGGTCGGCCTGCGCGAGCAGGCCGCCACGCGCCGGGCGGAGCTGCGCTCGCGCGCGATCGGCGCCGAACTGGTGCCGCTGTTGCAGGCCATTCGCGACCTGCAGATCGACATCGTCCAGGTGCAGCAATTCCTGACCGACGCCTCCGCCACCCATCACCAGGACAGTTTCGCGGACGCCGAGCGCTACAGCCGCGATTTCGCCGTCCAGGCGCGGACCATCCGGACCCTGGTCGGCCGGCTGCACCGGGAGGGAAATGGCGCGGCGCTGGCGGGGATGGGCCGAGCGCTCGACGGCGTGACCGGATTGTTCCCGCGCTATCACGATCTCGGCGTGGCGATGGCGCATGTCTATATCGATCAGGGGCTGGCGCCGGGCAACGCGCGGATGGCGCAGTTCGATCCGCTCGCG
>JAKAZN010000231.1 GCA_021815835.1 Pseudomonadota bacterium | reverse complement strand
CCGAATGGCAGGAGACCTACCGCGCCACCGCCGAACGCGCCCGCCGGATCGAGGCGGTGCCGGCAAAATGACCGGCGGGCGCGTTCCCGACCCGGCGAGCAGCCTGCCCCGCGCGATCTGGCGCGGCGGCGGCGGGATCGCGCCTGGACGCCGGCAGGTGGCCGAGGAAACGCCTGTTGCGTTCTCCTACAACCGCGCGACCTTGGCGGTGATGCTGGCAACGCCCGCGGATCTCGAGGATTTCGCGGTGGGCTTCAGCCTGACCGAGGGGATCGTCACCCATCCCGATCAGATCGAGGAGATCGCGATCGTCGCCGTCGCGAACGGAATCGAACTGCGCCTGTGGCTGTCGCCCGATCGCGCGGCGGCGGCGGAGACGCGGCGTCGGCACCTCGCCGGGCCCGGTGGGTGCGGCCTGTGCGGGATCGACAGCCTGGAGGCCGCCAACCGCGCGCCGCTCCACGTCACCGCCGATCCGCGCATCACCACCACCGACATCGCCGCAGCGGTGGCGAGCCTCGCCCCCGCCCAGACCTTGAACGCCGCCACCCGCGCGACCCATGCCGCGGGGTTCTGGACCCACGCCGAGCGGCTGGTGGCCGTGCGGGAAGATGTCGGGCGGCACAACGCGCTCGATAAGCTCGCCGGTGCGCTGGCCCGCGCGGGGCGCGCGGCCTCGGACGGCGTGGTGCTGCTGTCCTCGCGCCTGTCGGTGGAGCTCGTGCAGAAGGCGGCGATGATCGGCGCGCCGGTTTTGGCCGCGGTCTCCGCGCCCACCGCGCTCGCGATACGCACGGCCGAGGCGGCCGGTATCACCCTGGTCGGCATCGCGCGCGCCGACGGGTTTGAAATATTCACGCATGCGCACCGGATCGTGCCGGCCGCGGAGGCATCCCGCCATGTCGCCTGAACGCCTCGCCTATATGGCCAACCAGATCGGCAAGTTCTTTGCCCATCGCCCGCACGATGTCGCCGTGGCCGCGACCGAGGAACATCTGCGCAAATTCTGGGACCCGCGGATGCGCCGGCAGATCGTCGAGGGGCTGGAGCGCGGCGAGGCCACGCTCGATCCGCTGGTCCGCGAGGCGGTGGCGCGGCTGCGCGCGCCCGCGGCCTGATCCCTTCCCGTCATCGCCCCGCCGCTCTACCATCACCCGCAAGCACCGACGATACGGGGGAAACGACCGATGGGCATGACCATCACTGAGAAGATCCTGGCTCGCGCCAGCGGCGCGGCGCTTGTTGTCCCGGGTGAGGTGGCGGTGGTGGAGGTCGATACCGCCGTCCTGCTCGATCTGTCCTTCCTCCCGGAGGGATGGCGGGAGGTGCTGAAGGTCCACGACCCGTCACGCATCGCCATCGTGTTCGACCACCTGGTGCCCGCCGCCACTGTGCAGGCCGCCACCTGCCACAAGACGGGCCGTGAATTCGCCGCCAAATTCGGCATCGAGCGACTGCACGATGTCGGCCCCGACCAGGGCATCAGCCACGCGGTGATCGCCGAGCACGGCTACGCGGTGCCCGGCACGGTGCTGGTCAACGCCGATTCCCACACCTGCGGCGCCGGGGCATTCAACTGCGCGGCGCGCGGCGTGGGCGGACCCGACATGCTCTGGGCCGTCACCACCGGCTCCGCCTGGTTTCGCGTCGGCGAGACCGTGCGTTACGATTTCACGGGCGCGTTGCGCCCGGGCGTGACCGCGAAGGATCTGTTCCTATACATCGCCGGCAAGTACGGCGCGCATGTGAACCAGAACATCGAATATGGCGGGCCCGGCATGTCGGGCCTGTCGATCAACGCGCGCCGCACGCTCGCGACGATGGGCGCAGAGTTCTCCGCTGAGTTCACCATCTTCGAGCCCGACGACGTTCTGGTATCCTACATGCGCGACCGCACGACGCGCCCGTTCGAACCGGTGCTGCCGGATCCGGACGCGCGCTACGCGGACCGGCGCACGATCGATCTCGGCGCGCTGGAACCGCTGGTCGCGCTGCCGGACGCGGTGGTGAACCAATCGGTGCCGGTCAGCGAGGTCGCGGGCACACGGATCGATCAGGCCTTCATCGGCTCCTGCGCGAACGGCACGCTGGACGATCTGGCGCTCGCGGCGCAGGTGGTGCGCGGGCGCAAGGTGGCGCGCGGAACGCGGTTCATCGTCACGCCGGGCACACAGTCGATCTTTCGCGCCGCGCTGAAGGCCGGCTATATCGAGACCTTGCTGGAAGCCGGCGCGGTGGTCACGCCGGCAACCTGCGGGGCCTGCATCGGCGGGCATATGGGCGTGCTGGGACCGGACGAGGTGTGCATCACCGCCAGCACGCGCAATTTCAAGGGGCGCATGGGCGATCCCTCGGCGCGGATCTACATGGCCTCCCCGGCGACGGTCGCCGCCTCGGCGCTGGCGGGGCGGATCGCCGGGGCGGAGGAGGTGTTCGCATGATCTCGGGAAAGACGTGGTGCTTCGGCGATAATATCAATACCGATCTGATTCTGCCCGGCCCCTATCTGTACCGTACGCAGGAGGAACAGGCGCGCGCGGTGTTCCAGGCCAACCGACCCGGCTGGGTCGATCAGGTGGCGCCGGGGGACGCGGTGATCGGCGGCTTCAACTTCGGCATGGGATCGAGCCGGCCGGCCGCGCGGTCCTTGCGCCTCTGCGGGGTGGGATTCCTGCTGGCGGAGACGATCAACGGCCTCTTCTTTCGCAACAGCGTGAATTACGGTCTCTTGGCCTGCGAATGTCCGGGCGTGGCGGCGGCATTCGCGGAAGGGGATGTGGCGGAATTGTCGATCGCGGACTGGCGGGTCCGCAACGCGCGCACCGGCGCGATGCTGGCCGTCACGCCCGTGCCCTCCCAGCTGCTGGCGATCATGCAAGGCGGCGGGATCTATCCGCTGATGGCGGCGAAAGGGCTTATCGCGTCGGCGTAGAACGGGCGCGGTCGCGCAGCTCGAATTTCTGGATCTTGCCGGTGGAGGTCTTCGGCAGCGGGCCGAAGGTGACGTGGCGCGGACATTTGTAATGCGCGAGATGATCGCGGCACCAGACGAGGATCGCCGCAGCGTCGGTCGGCCGCGCATCGGGCTTCAGGGTCACGAAGGCGTGCGGCGTCTCGCCCCATTTCGGATCCGGCCGCGCGACCACGGCGGCTTCCATCACGTCGGGATGGCGGTAGAGCACTTCCTCCACTTCCAGCGAGCTGATGTTCTCCCCGCCCGAGATGATGATGTCCTTCGCGCGATCCTTGATCTCGATGTAGTTGTCGGGATGCAGCACCGCGAGGTCCCCGGTGTGGAACATCCCGCCCGCGAAAGCCGCGGCCGTGGCCGACGGGTTCTTCAGATAGCCCATCATCACGGTGTTGGACCGCAGCATCAGTTCGCCGATCGTCGCTCCGTCCGCGGGGACCGGCGCCATGGTGTCGGGATCGCGCACCGAGGCTTCCTCCAGCAGCGGATGCGCCACGCCCTGGCGGGCCATGAACGCGGCTTTCTCGGCCGGGGCCATGCTGTCCAACGCCGGCTTCCATTCGCAGATCGTCGCCGGTCCATAGCATTCCGTCAGGCCGTACAGATGGGTGACTGCAAACCCCATCGCCTCCATCGCCTCGATCACCGCCGAGGGCGGCGCGGCGCCGCCGGTCGCGATCCGCACGGTTTGCGGGAAGGCACGGCGCGCGGCCTCGGGCGCGTGAATCAGCAGGGTCAGCACGACCGGCGCGCCGCACATATGCGTGACACCCTCCGCCGCGATCGCGGCGAAGATCGGCGCGGGATCGACCCGGCGCAGGCAGACATGGGTGCCGCCGGCCAAGGTGACCGCCCAGGTATAGGTCCAGCCGTCGCAATGAAACATCGGCAGGGTCCAGAGATAGACGCTGCGCGGATCGAGCCCAAACGCCAGCGCATTCGCCGTCGCGTTCAGATAGGCGCCGCGATGATGCAGCACGACGCCTTTCGGGTTACCGGTGGTGCCGGAGGTGTAGTTCAAAGTGATCGCCTGCCATTCGTCGTCGGGCAGGCGCAACGCGAACGCGGGATCCCCGCCGGCGATAAATGTTTCGTACTCGGTGCCGCCCAGCGGCGCGCCGCCGGGACCTTCGGGATCGTCGATCTCGATCACGCGGGGCGGTGCGTCCATCCCGGCCAGCGCGGTGGCGATTGTGGCGGAAAACTCCCGATCCGCGATCAGGATTTTCGCCTCCCCATGCGCCAGGATGAAGCCGATCGCGGCGGCGTCCAGCCGCGTGTTGATCGGGCACAGCACGGCGCCGAGGCCGGGGACCGCGTAATGCGCTTCCAGCATCTCCGGGATATTGGGCGCCAGGATCGCAACCGTCTCGCCCTTCTCCACCCCGGCTTGCGCCAGCGCGGAAGCGAGGCGGCGCACGCGTTCCAGGAACTGCGCGTAGGTGAACCGCCGCGCGCCATGCACCACCGCGATCCGCTCCGGCGCGACATGGGCCGTGCGCAGCAGGAAGGAAACCGGCGATAGCGGCACGAAATTCGCGCTCGTGCGGTCGAGATCGCGCG
>JAKAZN010000230.1 GCA_021815835.1 Pseudomonadota bacterium | reverse complement strand
GCAGCGCCGCGGCGAGCGCGGGCTCATCGATGATCCCGCCGCGCGCGGTGTTGACGATCCCCGCGCCGCGCTTCATCCGCGCAAAACGGGCGGCGTTGAACATCCCCACCGTCTCGGCATTCTTCGGGCAGTGGATGGAGACGAAATCCGCTCGCGCGAGATCGGTATCGAGATCCGCCACCGGCTCGTACCCCGCCGCACGGATGGTATCGGGCGACACGTACGGATCGTGGATCAGCACGACCATCTCCATCGCCGCGCAGCGCCGGGCGGAGCGGGTGCCGATGCGTCCGAAACCGACGATCAACACGGTCTTGCCGGCCAGTTCGGCCGGAAGGGATTCGTGACGTTCCTTCCAGCGTCCGCCGCGCACCAGCCCATCCAGCTCCGGTCCGCGCTTGGCCAGGGTCATGATCAGATAGAGCGCGTGCTCGGCAACCGAGGTGGAATTGGCCGTCCCCGCGATCATCAGCGGCACGCGCGCGCGGCTCAGCGCCGGCACCTCGACCGCGTCATAGCCCACGCCGATGCGCGCCACGACCGCCATCGCCGGTGAGGCATCCAGCTCCTTCTGCCGATACGGCGTGCCGGACAGCGCGATGCCCGCGGTCTCTCCCAGCAGCGGCAGGAAATCCGCCTGCGCGATGTCGGCGGGATAGACATGCAGGTCGATATCCTCGCGCGCGGCGAGCAGCGCGGTGCCGGCGCGGTCCATCGTGTGCGGCACCATCACGCGCTTGCGGTTCGTGGCCATGCGGGCGTTCGTCCTTCGTTACAGTTTACGTTGCAGATTGGCGACGTAGGTGCGGTTCCAGGTGGGACCTATCATCACCTCGTTGATCACCACGTGCGGCGGCAGGCAGGCGATGTAGCGCACCAGGTCGCCGCAATCCTCGGCCTGGACCATGCGCGCGCGGTCCTCGGCGCTGACCGGGTTGGGACGCTTGTCGAGGATCGGCGTCGCCACTTCGCCCGGCAGCATCACCGAGGAGCGGATGCCGTTCACGCATTCCTCCATGTTGATCGTGTGGCTGGCGGCGACCAGCCCGTGCTTGGCGGCGGTGTAGATCGGCCCGGAAAATCCGCCGATGAAGCGCCCGGCCATGGAGGCGGTGTGGATGATGATCCCGTCCTTGCGCGCGCGCATCAGCGGCAGGGCGACGGTCACGCAATAGAGCGGGGCGTTGAGGTTGCCGCCCACCACTTCGTCGATCCCTTCGGGGGTGAGTTGCGCCCAGTGACGCTCCACGATGTTCAGGCCCGCGTTGTTCACCAGGATATCCAGCCGCCCCAAGGTGGCCCCGATGAAGGCGCCGATCGATTTCACCTGAGCCGAGCGCATGAGATCGGCCGGCTGGACATGGGCAGCGCCGCCGGCGGCGCGGATGCGCGCGGCGACGGCCTCCAGCGGCGCGGCGCGGCGGCCGGTGAGCACGATCGTGGCCCCCTCCGCGGCCAGCGCCAGCGCCGCCGCTTCGCCGATACCCGACCCCGCGCCGGTCACCCAGGCAATCCTGCCGTCGAGCTTGCCCATTCCCGTCCCCCCGTTCGATCCGGCGCGCATTCAACGGGAGGCCGGCCGGCAGGGCAAGGGCGCCAGCGATGGCGTGTGCTCGTCAGCCGGCGTTACGCTGTTTCCGGCAGGTACGACCGCAGGCCCAGGGCGCGGCGGAAATCCGCCGGCCGCTTCGCCCCCAGCGCCGTCACGCCTTCCTTCGATTCCTCGGTCGCGTAATAGAGGCTCAGCGCCTGCATCCCCAGCGCGCCGATGCCGCGGATATTCTCGCTGTCGGCGTTGAAGGATCGCTTGGCGATGGCGATCGCGGTCGGGCTGCGCAGCACCAGTTCGTCGCACCAGGCGCGTACCTCGGCATCGAGTTGATCCGCCGGCACGGCCTTGTTGCACAGGCCCATCTCCACCGCCTCCTTCGCGGTGTAGCGGCGGCACATGTACCAGATCTCGCGGGCCTTCTTCTCCCCCACCAGCCGCGACAGGTAGGCGGTGCCGAAGCCGGGATCGACGGACCCCATGCGCGGACCGACCTGGCCGAAGATCGCCGTGTCCGCCGCGATCGTCAGATCGCACAAGGTGGCGAGCACGTTGCCGCCGCCGATCGCGTAGCCGCGCACCTTGGCGATGACGGGTTTGGGCACGTCGCGGATGACGCTGTGCAGTTCCTCGACCGGCATGCCCACCGTGCCGCGGGTCTGGCCGTCGCCGTACTGGCCCTCATGCTCGGACTGGTCGCCGCCGGTGCAGAAGGCGCGCTCCCCGGCGCCGGTCAGCACGATCACGCCCACGTCCTTGTCCCAGCCGGCGCGCTGGAACGCCGTGATGAGTTCGGCGCAGGTTTGCGGGCGGAAGGCGTTCATCTTGGTGGGACGGTTGATCGTGATGGTCGCCGCCCCGCGTTCGACCGAATAGAGGAGGTCCTGGAAATCCATTATCACTGCCCCCTTGAGCTGCCTCGTTAGCTGGCGTCCGGCACGCGGCCACGCCGCGGCTCGCGGGCGCGGACGCTAGTCCCGTGGGGGGGGCGCGCGCAATGGGGTGGATCGGACCGGAGCCGGATCGTTATGCGCGCCGAGACGCGGCGCCGGCGCATCCCCCGCCGGGCGGCGGAAGGCGGGAAGCACCGGCACCGGCAGCGCCGGCAGCCGCGCGCCCTGCGCGTTGGTCACGCCGCCCGCGAACAGGCCGCGGGCGATGAAATGCGGGTCGGCCATGGCCTCCGCCACGGTCGCAACCACCGAACAGCAGCAATCCTGCCCTGCGAAAATAGCGCCCCATGCCGCGGCCGGGCGCGCGCCCAGGATCGCCCCTATGGCCGCGATCGTCGCCGCCGGGTCGCGCGCATCCTCCGCCAGCGCCGGGCCGAGGCCGATCAGCGCGCAGAACCGGTCCCAGAAGCGCTGCTCGATCGCCGCCACCGCGATCAGCCGCCCATCGGCGGCCGGATAGAGCCGGTAGCGCGGCGTCCCGCCGGTGGTCAGCGCGTCGGCGTTGCCGGGAAACCGCCCGGTCGCGAGCCCGGCGCCGATCGCCCAATAGAGAAACGGAAAAATATGATCGGTCATCGCAACATCCAACCGGCTGCCCCGCCCGGAGGCCCCGCGCGCCAGCAGCGCGAGCAGGATGTTCATGAAGGCGGGGTAGGCGCCGGCCGCGATATCGGCCACCAACGCCGGCGGCACCGTGGGGTGCGCCGGATCGCCGGAGGAGACGGCAAGCAGCCCGGTATCGCCGATATAATTGAGATCGTGACCCGCCACGTCGCGCTTCGGGCCGTCCTGACCGTACCCGGTGATCGAGCAATAGATCAGCCGTGGATTGCGCGCCGACAGCGCTTCCCACCCCAGGCCCAGCCGGTCCATCACGCCGGGGCGGAATTGTTCCACCAGCACATCGGCGCGATCGAGCAACGGATCCAGTTGCGCGCGCTGGACCGGGTCTTTCAGGTCCAGCGCCAGGCTCTGCTTGCCGCGGTTCAGCAGCGCGAAATTGACGCCGTCGTCGCCCCAGCGCTGCGCGTAGGCGCGCATCTCGTCGCCGATCGGCGGGCGTTCGATCTTCACGACCTCGGCCCCCGCCTCGGCGAGCATCAGGCTGGCGAGCGGGCCGGGCAGGAGGGTGGTGAAATCCAGCACCAGCAGGCCGGCGAGCGGGGGGGACATGGCGGCTCCTTTCGGCCCGGGGGCCGGCAAACGACAGCACCCCCCTGGTCTTGTTCGCCGGGTGGGCGCAGCATGATCGCGTCCGCAGCCTAGACGTGGCCGGCAAGCGGTGCCAGCCGACGTTGCTTGCGAAGCGGCCCGAAACTCCGTAAAACGGAGCGGGAAGGAGGGAATTGTGCCCACCGTCACCCCGACGCTGCCCGCAGCCCTGGCCGCCGCCATCCGCGCCGCCGGTCTATGGCCCGACCGCCTGGTGCTCGAGCGGCTGGACCGCTGGGCCGCCGAGACGCCCGATCGCCTGGCAATCACCGGCACCAGCAGCCTGACCGGGCAGCGGACCGCGCTGAGTTACGCCGAGCTTGCCCGACGGGTCGATCGCGTCGCCTTCAACCTCGCCAGCCTGGGAATCGAACGCAACGACGTGGTGTCCTACCAGTCACCGAACTGGTGGGAATTCGTGGCGCTGCATTTCGCGCTGCTACGGATCGGCGCGATCAGCAATCCGGTGATGCCGATCTTCCGGGAGCGCGAACTGCGCTTCATGCTGGGGCTCGCGGAATCGAAACTCTTCATCGTGCCGCGCGGCTTTCGTGGCTTCGACCATCCGGCGATGGCCGCCGCGCTGCGGCCCGACCTGCCGGCGCTGGAACGCGTCCTGGTGGTCGGGGGCACCGGCGCGGACGGATTCGAGGCGCTATGGCGGACCCCGATCGATCCGGCCGCCGCGCGCGATCTGTTCGCCGCGCGGCGGCCGGGGCCGGACGACGTGGTGCAAATTCTCTATACTTCCGGCACCACGGGGGAGCCGAAGGGCGTGCTGCACACGCCGAATACGCTGCTCTCCGCCTTGCTGCCGTATGCGGAACGGTTC
>JAKAZN010000229.1 GCA_021815835.1 Pseudomonadota bacterium | reverse complement strand
AAGATGCGGCAGTCGGCGGTGCGGGTGAGGAACCAGAGCTGCGGCACCACGTCCGCCCGCCACCGGCGCAGCCCGGCCGGCGCGGCCAGCGGCCCGGCCAGCCGGCGCACCACCCCGTTCGCCGGCCGCCGCCCAGGTCCGCCGGTGGCGCCGAACCACAAGGTGACGGACTTGCCGAGCAGGGTGCGCACCTGCTCATCCGGCTGGCGGGTGGCGAACTCGATCCGGAACGAGAAGGGCCGCGAGATCGCGTCGTGTCCGTCCAGCTCGGTCAGCAGCAACTGGTGCGGGCCGAGCGGACTGTCGATCGCCAGCAGGCGGTTGGCCTGGGAGAACGACATGGGGGTGAGAGTGGTGCTCATGTCGTAGGCTCCTGGGCGGGTGGGGACGATCCGGCGCGACCGGTCGCGCCGCGTCGCGACGGGGCCATGGCGCCAAGTGGGCGCGGCGGCCGAGCCTCGATCCTGAGCCTGCGCCGCGTGTCACGGTCCATTGCCTGCGTTTCCCGAAATCGTCCCTCGATTAGGAACGGGACGCCCATGGTGTCAACGTCAATCGACGCGTCCGGGCACGCGACTCCGCCCTGCCATGATTCGAGAAAGCGGGCGGTCGCTTGTGTTGAGCGTGCCGTGGACCGGGCGTGGCCGGTCGTTCGTCGTCGCCGCCAGACGGGGCGGCTGTCGCCGCGGCCGGTCGATCAGGGCGCAGGGGCACGGTAGCGCGGCAGGAAGCGCATGCGGGTGGTCTGCATGCGATCGGTGCGGCTGGCCCGATCGATGCGGACGCGGGCCATGTCGGCTTCATAGAGACACGCGCCGGTGAGGTCGGCGCCGCGCAGGTCGGACCGGGCGAGGCTTCCCTGCATGAAATTGGCGCCGGTGAGCGTGGCGCCGGCGAGGGTGGCGGCGACGAGTTGGGCACCCCGGGCATGCACGCGGTCGAGCCTGGCGCCGGTCAGATCGGCGCGCGATAGGTCCGCCTTCTCCAGGTTGGCTTCGGTGAAGTCGGCTCGGAGCAGACGCATGCCGCGCAGGTTGGCTTCGTGCAGGGTGGCGCGCAAGAACATTGCGGCCTCGAGGTCGCATGCATCGACGAAGCAGGCCTTGGTGAGGGTGGCTTCGGTGAAATCGACGCCGCGCATCGGGCATTTCAGGAATACCGCGCGAACGAAGGAGGCGCGGGCGAGGCGGGCGCCGGTGAGGGTGCATTCGACGAACTGCGCGCGATCGAACATTGCGTGTTCGGCGATGAGGCCGGTGAGGTCGAGCTTGAGGAAAGTCACCAGCCCGGCTTGCGCGCCGGAGAGATCGACGTTGCGCAGGACGGTTTCGAGCATCGTGACGCCGGTAAGATCGGCCTCGTGCAGCACCGTGCGGTCGAGTATGGCGTAGCTGAGCACCGCGTCGTTCAGCTTGGCGCGGCGCAGGGTGGCGCCGACCAGACTGGCACGGCCAAGATTGGCGCCGGTCAGATCGGCGCCGTCGAGATTGCAGCCGTCCAGCCTCGCGTGGGCGAGCACGGCGCCTGCGAGCTTCGCGCACGCGAGGTTGGCGCCGGCGAGATCGGCTCCATCGAGCCAGGCGTCGGTGAGATCGACCCCGGTAAGGTCGAGGCCGGCGAGATCGGCGCCGGTGAGGTCGGCCGGCGCGGTGGGAGTGGTCCCGGCGGCCAACGCGCGGCGGAGGTCCGCGTTGCGTGCGGGGTCCATGCGGTCGGCGGGGTCCTGGAAATGAGCGGACATCAAGTAACCGAGGCGCAACTGTGCCTCGGCCTCGGCCCGAAGCTTGATCATGGTCGGGTCAGCGAGCATCGCTTCGAGCCCGCTCGCGTCCAGGCCGGCAGCCCGAAAGTCGGCGACGATCGCTTCCAGCTTTCGCTGCTGATCGGCCACGTCGGCAATAGGCGGCGGTCCCTTCGGCTTGGCGTCGCGCCTGGCGATAAACTCCGCTGCATTTATGCCGCTGCCGGCAACGCGGGCTTCGAACGCCGCGTCATCCTCCGCTCTTTGGCGTTCTGCCTCCGCCTTCTGCCGCTCGGCTTCGGCAAGCAAGCGTTCAACATGGTCCGGTAACGTATCGAGAGTCGGCGGCGGTTCCTCGGGCGGCAGCGGTGGGACGATCGTGTCGGGGTCGAGGCCAATGCTAGCGATGTAGGCCCGCTGCGCCGCGATCTCCCGTTCCTGGCGTCGTCGCGCATGCTTCAGCGCGAGGCCTTCGCCAGCTGCCTCCGCCTCCGCCGCGGCAAGGACCGGATCGGGTACGACCCATTCGCCCGGCACCAGATCCCGGTCGCGCATGGCATGGAACGCGCCGCGCTCCTTGTCCAGCCGCTTCTGCATCACGGAGTGGAAATGCGCAGCCTCACGCCGCTCGCCGAGGCGCTCGGCGCCAAGCACGACGCGGGCAACGTCGGCTCCGTCCTCCTCGGCCAGTGGCGCACGACCGTGATGCACCAACACAAGGCGCAGACGGTGTGGGAAGAACCAGACCGTGGTAAGCGCGAGCGGCACTTCCTCCATGGCTTCGCTGCCGTGGCGGACCAGGAACAGGCGGGGCGCGATGCCCGGCAGCCGGCCCTCGATCAGCGGGCGTTCGGGGTGCATGTTTTCGATGGCGTAGGGCTCGTCACCGGCGAGTGGGCCGGCGAACTGCTGATCGCGCGGAGCGACGTTGAAGAACCGCCAGTCGATGTCGCGCGCGAAGCCCGGGAAATCCTCCTGAAGCCAGCGGTTGTCATGGGTTCCGGCCAGCAACGTGCGTGGCGCCCAGGTGACGTCGATCGGGCCGAAGCCGGCGACGCGGCGATACGCGGCATTGCCGTGCGCCGGATCGATGATGTTGGCCAACGGCAGGTGGGTGCCGTTCGCGCTTGCGGTCGGGGTCTGTCCCTTGCCGAGTGGGTTCTCGGCATAGGCCGGATCGCCATAGGCGTGCGCCCAGTTGAGCGGCATCTCGGTGAAGGGGACGGGCGTGCTCGGCCGATCACCGGCGAGCCAGTGGCGGTCACCGAAGACGTGCAGGCTTTTGCTGCGCTCGCCGAGGCGGACCGAGACGCGCAGCGCCGGGACCGCGACGCCGCCTTGTGCGAACGCCCGCCCGGTGACCAGGAATTCCCCGCAGGCCTTTGGGATGGCGGCGTCGATGGCCTGATCCGGCGCCAATTCCTCCGCGAGAAATTTCCACAGCGCGACTTCGGCGAACAGAGCGGGAGCTTCCCCGAGTGGGACGAAGCTGAGGACGGAGATGCCGAGTTGAAAGCGCTGCGCATGCTCGAACGGCCGGGTCAGCAGCCCAAGCGCCATGGGCTTGATGACCTTCATGGCAGGTTGGAGCTCGCCATGACCGGGTCAGGGGCCGGGATCGACGATGGCGACGCGATCCGGATGTGCCGGGTCGTATTTGACGGTCAACATCCGGCCCCTGGCGAACAGGTCGATGTCGGCCACCGAAATCACCCGCCGGACGACTGCTGGATACGGCGGGCGGTTCGCGGGCAGGACTTCCAGGTGCACGGCGACTTCAGGCATGTCGTTGTATCGGTTACCGGTGTCCACGAGATCGACCACGCGAGCCTCGGCGGTCACGCCGGCCGCCAGCACCTGCCGGCTTCGTGGATCGTCGCCAAACTTGGGCCGAGCAAGAAAAACAAAAAACAGTAGTAGAATAACGGCGGCAAGCCCCAAAGACGCATAGATTACCTTCATAATATGCCACTGCCCGCTAAAGTATGTTGAACAAAACCGTTAAAAAAGTTTTTACGGCAGAACTGTGTATTTTTCCGATGTGGCTATTGATATCGAATCCGCCGTTTTTAAACGTCATGAGTGCGACATCAATCTTGATACCGGTATGGGCGAGGTTGATTCCATTAGTGGCAATATAAAGAGCATTCGATTGGATATAAAGACCGTTGAAGACAACATTGAGTCCAGTCTGGGAGTATTGATACCCATAAGATGATCCCTTCTTCGCTCCCGTCGACCACCAGTTCGTCGGTGTAACCTTGTTTCCGCCCTTGAGGGCCGTAATGGTCACGGTGGCCGGGGTCGTAATATTAATATCGCCGGTAACGTTCTGGGTCAGTGTGCCGCCGATCGTCTCCTTCAGATTGCCGGTAATCTTGCGGGTTTCGTTGGCCTCGAACGTTTCCGTCACGTCCCCGACGACCTTCCGCGTTTCCGTCCCGTCGATCGTCTCCTTGAAATTCTTATCCACCTGCGTGGTCTTGTCGTTGCCGATATGCGTATGCTCGTCGTGTTTCACATGCGTATGCCGGTCATGCTCGACCAGCGTGTTCAAGTCCTTCTGCGCGCGGACGTAAATCTCCTCCTTGCCGTCGTCGTCCACGAAGATGAGCTCGTTGTGCCCGTTCCCCGGCGTGGAGTGGCTCTTGAACCCCGCCCAGGTCTTGCGCCGCGTCGGCTCGGCCGACAGCGGCCCGGCCTTCTCCGGCCCCGCATGCGGATCGAGATCGAACGGCACGTGCTCGATGGCGTTATAGACCCGCCCGGTGATGATCGGCTGGTCCGGATCGCCCTCCAGGAAATC
>JAKAZN010000228.1 GCA_021815835.1 Pseudomonadota bacterium | reverse complement strand
CGATCGCGCTGCCAGGAACGTTCCCATACGCATCGAGGGGCGCGCCGTGCCCGGGCACCATCTGCTGGTCCGGCGCCATGAGGCCACGGCCGATCAGGGCGCGCTCCGATCGCTTGTCGCGACGCGCACCGCCGCGGATCTCCGCGGCGAGATATTTCGAGGGCGGCGTTCCCTTCGACGCTTCATCCCGGACGAAAAGCGTCGCGGCACGGGCAGCCGGATCGACCTTGAACTGCACTGCCCGGGCAGTCATCGGGGTCGGCCGATCGAAGATGTCCGGCATCGCCTGGTTGAGCGCCGCTCGGCTGAGTGCCGCCGTCCGGGCGACGGCGGTGCGCGCAGCGATGTCCGGCAACTCGCGCTTCATATCCATCAGCGCCCGCTCGAGACCAGAAAAGTCGGTGCGGATCGAGAGCTCGAGCATGGGTCAGATTCCGAAGGCGGGGTTGGCGTAGCCGAGATTGAGCTCGGGCGCCGGGGCCGATCCCGCCGTTTCGGCGCGGACGCGGGTTCCCTCCGGGAGGTGGCGGAAATCCACCACTACCTTCGTCGTGCCACTGCGGGGCTGCGACAGTCCGCCTACGCCGGAGCCGCTGGCGATCCCTCGAGCGATGATGCCGGTCGGCGGCGATCCGTCCAGCCCGAGGACGTGCGACAGCCAGCCCCGTGCCTGTTGATCGAAGCTCGGGCCGTGATGGGCCGGCGTCGCCAGCCGGTTCAAAGCCGCGGACTGAGGGGCGGATAGCGCATGGCCGACCGGGACCGCCATCTTCGCAAGCGCGGCTTTTTGCGCCGGGTTTAGCGCCATATTCTTGGGATGCCGCGCCATGTCGGCCAAGGTGAACACGAGCGATGCCGTGCGGCCGATGGTGGTGGCATGGAAGCTGGTGTCCAGGCCCTTGATCGCAGTGCCGGCGCTCCGCGCTGCGTCCACCAGTGCGGTGCCCAGCGCGCGGGCGGCATGGAATGCCCAGGTGGTGAGGTCCTTCAGATCCCGGATCGTCCCGGTGATCGCGTGTGCAAGCGGCGCGCCGAGCGCCAGCGTGATCGCGCCGAGCGTGCCGGGGATCGGCCCGAGGTTCGAAGCCAGGTTGATGACGTGCTTCGCAAAGGCGCCGAAATCCGTCACCACCGCCCGGATGTTGATCTTCCCGAGCGCGGCGGCGAGGCTTTTCACCGCATCGACAACCTTCCCGGCGATCCATTCGCGATTTTCTGAGACCCATCGGGTGAACTGGGCCACGATAGGGCGGAGCACCGGCGCGAGCCTGACGCCAATCGCGGTTTCCACGGATCCCACGGCGTGGCGTAGGTCGATCCAGGCCGACCGGAATTGCTCGAGCCCACTGTGCTCGCGCTTGGTCGGGTTATAGTCGATCGCGCGTGACGCTTCCCGATAGTGGCGCCAGGCTTCTGCGCCCTCCTGCAAGAACGGCAGAAGCTGGATGCCGGCCCGGCCGAATAGCGCGGTCGCAGCGGCGGACCGTGATGCCTGACTGTGCATGGCCTTGAAGGCATTCATCAACTGCGGCAGAACGGCCGTCATCTTGACCACGTGCCCCTGCGAATCATGCAGGGAAATCCCGAGTCGATGGAACAGCGCCGCGACCTGCTTGTTGTGTCCCTGTGCAGCACGGCCGAGCACGGCATTGAGCCGTTCGAACCCGAGCTGCATCTGCCTGACGGGAACGTCGCTATGCTCCGCTGCCAGATTCAGCGCCTGAAGGCTTCGGGCGGTCATCCCGAGGGCGACGGCGGTGTTGCCGAGCGCCGATTGCCGCTCTGCCACGGAAACCACCATCTCGCCGATGCCCGCAATCGAGGTCACCGCGCCGAGCCCCCCAAGCATCGGCAGCAGGCTGCCGATGCCGCGGCCGACATCGCCGATGCTGGCGCTGAGGTTCCCGAAATGCCCCCGCAGCAGGCGGACGTGGCCGCTCAGCGCGACGAAGCCATGAGTGTGGGTTAGGCCGCGAAGGTGATCTCGGGCGGATTGGAGATGGCCGGAGAGGCCCTTCACGTCCTGCCCGGCTGATCGGGAAGACAATCGCCAGGGGTTGGCAAAGTCGCTTCGGATCGCATGGCCCAGGCCCTTGAGGTTGCCCTCGATCTTCTCGATCGGCCCGGTGACTTTATCGACAGCCTGGAGGATCGCCTCGAATTTCGGGCCGGTCGGCATCTACGCTTCCCACTTCCTCAAGGCGGCGTCCTCGATGGGGCCGATGCGCTCCGCCTGAGCGCGAAGGGTGAACATTTCCGCGACCCCTAACCTGAGGACGAACCCAAGCTGGTTGCCCCACCAGCGGGCGGTTTCGAAGTAGAGGTCAAGGATGACGCCTCCGGTGTATCGCCGAAAAAATCCCCGATCACCGAGGTGAGCGCCAGCACATCGCGCGCCGGCATAGTATCGATCGCCCCCGGCGAGATGTTCGCGCAGCGCGCGCCAACCCGGGCGAGGAAGCCGAGGCGGTCAGTCGGGTCACCCGCGGCCAGCAGGTCCGCGCCGAGGGGTTCGCGCACCGTCAACTCGGTGAAGGTTTGGTCGATTACGGTGATCGGCCGCGACAGCTTGATGATACGAGGGGCTTCCATTCTGGCATCCTGGCATAGGGTGAGCGCTTCGATGCGCCCAAGCACGCGCAATATGGCAGTGATTCCCTACGGAATCAATGTTGTTCTGTTATCGTATCTCTGGCGGGTATAGGCGGCTGATGGCGGTTGTTGGCGGTGGCAGGCGCGGAAAGCTATCGCCGTCGCAGCCGAACCACGTTGGGCGTCCGCACCGGCGACTCCGCTGTGCTGGCAAGGTGATCGGCCCAGGTCCGCAACGCTGCCTCCCGCTCGGCGAGGAATTCGTGGCGCTGATAGACCGCCGCCACACCACGAATCGCCCCTGCGCCATGCACATGATTCAGAATGCGATCAGCCACGTGGTGGCCGACCCCAAGCCGGGCCATCGCAGACACCCCGGCTCTCCGAAAATCATGGAGCCGCCAATCGAACGGCGGCCATCCATCGGCCGGTTCCGGCCGCTGGGCACGCTCCACCGTAATCTGCGCGAACAGCTTCTGTTTCACGCCCGAGAAATCTCCGATTGAACGCGGACCCTCGGGCGCCGGCGCGTCTTTCGATGCGCGCCGGCGCGCCCTGGTCGCACCGAACACCAGCGGCCGGCCGGCGACACGCGGGAGGCCGGCGAGCAACTCGCGCACCGCCGGCGCCAGGTGCACGATCTGGGCACGCCGATTCTTTGCCCGCCGGCTCGGGATCGTCCAGGTTGCACGGTCAGGCGCGATCTCCGACCAGGCCATCCCCGCAACCTCACCGCGGCGTTGGAGCGTGAGCAGCAGCACCAGCACGAAAGGCCCGAACGGGTAAGGCAGGCGACGAGCGGCCCGCATGATCTCGCCGAGTTCGGCATCGGCGAGCACGCGATCACGGCTGACCTCGCGCCGGTCGATCACCACGCGCAAGAACGGGTTGCCGGAGACGTATCCTCGGCGGAGCGCCCATGAGAAGGCCGCGCGCGCATACGAAAGCGCGCGCCTGGCGCTGATCGGCGCGCTGGTGACCATCGCGTCGGTGATGCGTTGAAGCTCCCCCCCATCGAGCGTGTTCGCGGGGCAATCGCGCACCTTGGCGTAAACGGCGGCGGCGCGGCGCGGCGCCTCATGCCGGTGCGATGCGCTGCGATCCACCAGCGCGACGCGCGCCCAGTCCTCAATCAGCGCGCCGAAGGTTAGGGCTTCGGCGTCCGCCCGGCGCCTGGTGGCAATCTTCTCCGCCTTTGCCGCAGCATCGGTCTCCGCCTTGGCGCGGGCCGGATCGCCGCCTTTCCGCACGTCGCCCCGCGCGACCTCGGCCGCCGCGCGCGCCTGCGACGGGGTGATTTCCCCGTATCGCCCGAGCACCATGCGCCGGCGCGTGCCGCCTCGGCCGCCGAGCTGATACTGGAAGATGAACGTGCGGTGTCCGCTGGTGGTCACCCGGATCCCGAAGCCGGGCAGATCGTCATCGAACACCAGGATGTCGCGCTTCCCCGGCGGGCAGGCCAGCGTGTCGATCGCCGTCTTGGTCAACCGCATATCGCGCCCTCCCTGGTGGAACACATGGAACGCGGCGCGGAATCGTTGGCGTTCCACGCCGGGAGGCGAATAGGAACCTGAAAAGGCGATAGAATTGAATGTGTTTGAACACAGGAACACATGGAACACCCCTTTCGAGTTCCGACGCCCGACTGACCCGCTGATTCCCGACGCTCGCTCGCCGGCTGATTTTCCCGGACCAACCCCGGACCAACGAAAACGGCGTTTGGCGGCGGCTGGCGGCGGTTGCTGGCGGAGACGCTAGGCTGCGATCCGAGATAATTCAACGTCCTGGCGCTTCCTGGCGGTTCCTGGCATAGGCTGACCATCGTCTCTTAATCAGCGGGTCCAAGGTTCGAGTCCTTGTGCGCCCACCAAATATTTCAATGGCTTAGTGTGAGGATTCCCAAGCTTCATGGGCGTCTAGGTATCACCTAGGTATCACGGCCACGCAGATGATGGCCCCACTGACACGGTCA
>JAKAZN010000227.1 GCA_021815835.1 Pseudomonadota bacterium | reverse complement strand
CCGCCTCGCATCCCGCCTCGCCCGGCTGGAACGCCGGGGCGCCGCACCGACGGAGCCGCCCACCGCATGAGACCCATCCGCTACCTGGAACTGGTGTGCCCCGCCGGCACGCCCGCGGCGCTGCGCACCGCGATCGAGGCGGGTGCCGACACCGTCTATTGCGGCCTCGCCGATGCCACCAACGCGCGCAACTACCCCGGCCTCAATTTCAGCCCCGGGGAACTCGCCGAGGGCGTCGCCTTCGCCCATGCGCGCGGCCGGCGCGTGCTGGTCGCGGTGAACACGTTTCCGCGCGCCGGTGAGATGGCGCTCTGGCATCGCGCCATCGACACCGCCGCCGCCTGCGGGGCGGACGCGGTGATCCTGGCCGATCTCGGCGTGCTGGATTACGCCGCCAGCCGCCATCCCGGGCTGCGCCGGCATCTGTCGGTGCAAGCCGCGGCGGCGAACCCGCTGGCGATCGATTTCTACCGGGCGCGCTTCGCGATCAGCCGGGTGGTGCTGCCGCGGGTGCTCGCGGTGGCGGAAGTCGCCGCCCTGGTCGCGCGGATCGGCGTGGAGGCGGAGGTGTTCGCCTTCGGCAGCCTCGGGACCATGGTGGAGGGGCGCTGCTACCTCTCCTCCTACATCACCGGCCGCTCGCCGAGCAGCGACGGGGTCTGCGCCCCGGCCGAGCATGTCGCCTATCGCGAGGACGGCGGCGGCTTGCTCGCCTGCCTCGGCGCGGCGGTGATGAACCGGTTCGCGCCGGGGGAGGCACGCTCCTACCCCACCCCCTGCAAGGGCCGCTTCGTGACCAACGGCGCGCCGAGCTACCTGTTCGAGGAACCGGTGGGCCTCAATGCGTCCGCGATCCTGCCGCGCCTGAAGGAAGCCGGCGTGACCGCGCTCAAGATCGAGGGCCGCCAGCGCGGCCGGGCCTATGTCGCCGAGGTGGTGGGCGCCTTCCGCGCCCTGCTCGACGCGCTGGACGAGGGGCGTCCGCCGCCCGCCGTTGCCTCCCGCCTGCGCGGCCTGGCGGAGGGCAGCCAGGAGACGTTCGGCGCCTACCGGGAAGGCTGGCGATGAGCGCGGCCGGACAGCTTCCCGCGCCGCCGCGCCTGACCTTGGGACCGCTGCTGTATCACTGGCCGGCGCCGCGCCGGCGCGATTTCTATTTCCGGATCGCCGACGAGGCGCCGGTGGATACCGTCTGTCTCGGCGAGGTGATCTGCGCCAAGCGCGCGCCGTTCCACGACGCCAAGCGCGCGCCGTTCCACGACGACGATCTGGCGGCGGTGATCGCGCGGCTGGAAGCGGCGGGGAAGGAGGTGGTGATGTCCACCCTCGCGCTGGTCACCACGCCGCGCGAACTGGCGGCGATCGCCGAACTGGCCGCCGGCGGCATGTTGGTGGAAGCCAACGACGTGACCGCGATCCAGGCGCTGGCCGGCCGGGCCTTCGCGGTCGGGCCGATGGTCAATCTGTTCAACGAGGGCACGCTCGATTTCCTGCTGCGCGCCGGCGCGGCGCGGGTAGCCCTGCCGGTGGAGCTCGCCCTGCCGGCGATCGGCCTGCTGGCCGCGCAAGCGCCGGCGGGCGCGACCGAGGTGCAGGTGTTCGGCCGCCAGACCTTGGCGATCTCCATGCGCTGCTATCACGCGCGGGCCTATGGGCTGCACAAGGATGCCTGCCAGTTCGTGTGCGCGCGCGATCCGGACGGGCTGGCGGCGGATCAGTTGGACGGGCGCGGGCTGCTCGCGGTCGATGGCACCGCGACCCTCTCGCACGGGTATCTGGTGGCGCTGGAGGAGATCGCGGAACTGCGCCGGCTGGGGGTGGGGCGGCTGCGCCTGGCGCCCCAATGGGGCGTGGGCGCGGGGATGGGGGCCGGGGAGGGGGCCGGGGAGGGGGGGCGGGGGGGGGGGGGGCTGGACATGGTGCGCGTCGCCGCGCTGTTCCGGGCCGTCGCCGACGCGGCCATGGCACCCGGGGAGGCGGCCGGAGAACTGCGCGTGCTGACCGGTGCGGTGCCGTGGATCAACGGCTATCTGCACGGCCGGCCGGGAATGGCGTGGGTTGGCGGGGGCGGGGCAGAAGGCTCTCCCATTCGGTAGGCCCGCGCGGGATTTTTTCGCGCACGCGGTCCGCAATGGAACGGATCGGTTGCAACCGGAAAGGCGCTTGCCGCGCCGCGCGGTTGCCCCTAACAGCGCCCCCCACCCTGCCTTCATACGCCGCCCGCCCGACGCAGGGCGCCTGACACATGGTGCCCGACCCAGGGCGCCACCCCAGAGGGGCGCCACCCCAGAGGACCGATCCGATGCATCATCCGATTTTCGCCCCGCCGAGCCGGCGCGCCGTGTTGCGCGGCGGCGCCGCGCTGGGGGGGCTCGGCCTCGTCGGCCCGGCGCTGGCCCCGCCCGCCCGCGCGGCCAGCGTGCTGCGCGTCTCCTACATTCCCATCCTGGCGATGGCGCAGCTCTTCGTGATGCAGGCCGAGGGCTGGGCGGCGAAGGCCGGCCTCGATCTGCAAACCACCGGATTCTCGTCCGGTCCCGCGATGGTGCAGGGCCTGGCCTCGGGCCGGTTCGACGTGGCCTATATCGGCATCGGGCCGGCGCTGGTCGCCCAGGCGCACGGGGTCGATCTGAAAGTGGTCGCGGCGAACGGGATCGACCAGATCGCGCTGCTCGGGCGCGGCGGGTTCGCGGGCGCCTGGGCGAAGGCGGGAACGCCCGCCGCCGCCTTCGCCGCCTTCCGCAAGCAGGCCGGCCGCCCGGTGCGCATCGCCACCCTGCCCAAGGGCGCGGTGCCGGATACCGTGCTGCATTACTGGCTGGACAATGTCGCCCATGTCGCGCCGGCGGATGTGCAGGTGCTGGGCTTCGGGGAGAACCGGCTGCAACAGGCGTTGCTGACCGGCGCGGTCGATGCCGCCTCCACCCTGGAACCCGCGCTGACCCTGGTGAGCGAACGGGACCCGACCGCGCGGGTGCTGGTGCGCGGCGCGGCGATGTTTCCCGGCCAGCCGGGCGCGGTGCTGGCGGTGACCAGCGCGCTGATCGCCAGGGATCGCGCCGCCGTGCAGCGCCTGGTCGATCTGCATGTGCGCGCCACGCGGCTGCTCCACGCCGATCCGCATCGCGCGGCTTCGGACCTTGAAAAGACCATGGGCAAGGGCTTGCTGACCGAGGCGACCTTGTTCAAGGCCGTCACCTCCCCGTCCATGAACCCGATCGCCGATCCGCGGAAAATCCAGGCGGCGACGGTGAAGCTCGCGGCCTATCAGGCCAGGCTCGATCGCATGGCGCCGGTGAAGGACGTGGCCGGGATGTTCGATCCTTCCTTCTACCTGCGGGCGATCGCCGCGAAATGACGCCGCGCCGCCCGGCGCTGTGGTCGGCCGCGGGCCTGTTCGCCTTCCTGGCGCTGTGGGAGGGGACGGTCCGCACCGGCCTGCTGCCCGCGATCTGGGTGCCGGCGCCGAGCGCGGTGCCGGGCGCGCTGATCTCGGAACTGCATGACGGGCTGTGGCTCGCCGCGGTGGGCAACAGCCTGACCCATTACGCGACCGGCGTGATCGCGGGCAGCGCGCTCGGGATCGCCATCGGCGCCGCGGTCGCGCTGCTGCCGCGCTTCGGCGCCGCCCAGGCCTGGGTCGCGCGCGTGCTGCGGCCGATCCCGCCGCTGGCCTGGATCCCCTTCGCGCTGATCTGGTTCGGCGCGTCGGAGACGGCGGCGGCGTTCATCATCGGCATCGGCGTGTTCTGGCTGAATTATTTCGCGGCGATGGCGGCGGTGCGCGCGGTCGATCCGGGCCTGGTGGAGCTTGCCGCCGCGTTCGGCCAGGGCGGGTTCTTCCGGCGCGTGGCGAAGGTGATCCTGCCGGCGGCCTCGCCGGGGATTTTCTCGGGCCTGCGCGCGGGGCTGGGGCAGGGGTGGATGGCGGTGGTGGCGGCGGAATTGTTCGGCATTCCGGGCATCGGCCAGCGCATGACGGAGGCCGCGGGCCTGCTCGCGACCGACGTGCTGGTGCTCTACATGCTGACCATCGCGCTGCTGTATGGCCTCACGGATCTGGTCTTCGAACTGGTGGCGAACCGGGTGCTGGCATGGACGCGGGCGTGAGCGACGAACCGATCGTTTCGTTGCGCGGCCTGTCCTTCGCCCATCCCGGCGATGCCTCGGGACGGGAGGTGCTGGGCGGCCTCGATCTCGATCTGCCGCGCGGCGGGTTCACCGCGATCGTGGGGCCGTCGGGGGTCGGCAAATCCACCCTGCTGCGCGTCGTCGCGGGCCTGGTTCGCCCGCGCGCCGGCGAGGTGCGGCTGGCGGCCCGCCCGGCGCCCGATCGGCGCCGGGTGGCGCTGGTGTTCCAGGATGCGCGGCTGATGCCGTGGCGGCGGGTGGCGGCGAATGCGGCGTTCGGGCTGGAGGGGCTGGCGCTGGACGGGAAGGCGCGACGCGCCCGCGCGCTGGCGGCGCTGGCGCTGGTGGGGCTGGCCGGGGAGGCGCGGAAATTCCCCTCGCAACTTTCCGGCGGGCAGCGCCAGCGGGTGGGGCTGGCGCGCGCGCTCGCGGTG
>JAKAZN010000226.1 GCA_021815835.1 Pseudomonadota bacterium | reverse complement strand
CGGGTCGACCGAAGCGGGCGGGCGGCGATCGGTCACGGATAGGCGCCAAGCGCCGGTCAGCCTTCCAGCGCCCCCAGCACCGCCCGCCCGGCCAGGATCAGTTCCGGGCTGGTCATCGCATAGCGCCCGATCGCGCCCAGCACCCGCGCGGTCAGGGCCGCATCCGCCGGCGGTGGCGCCACCGGGGTCAGCCCGGCGAGGATCGTCCCCGCAGCCGTGCCCGCTGCCGCCCGCAGCGCCGCCCCGGCCGAAGCCGCCTCCGTCCCGGCCAGACGCGCCGGCAGCACCAAGGCGAGCCAGTCCAGCAGCTCCGGCCAATGCGCGAGCTGCCGGTACAAGGCCGGGATGAACATCTTGCCGTCGAGCTCGGTCGCAAAGCGCAACAACGCCGCGCGCGGCCCGGGCGCCAGCGCCGCCGGATCGAGATTGCCCGGCATGGGCGCGAGCGGCGCGGGCGGTATCCAGCCGGTCGCGAACCCGCCTCCGCCCGGTATCGCGCCACCCGCCATCGGCCCGTTCAGCACTGCGCGCAGGCTGGCGCCGAACACCAGGTTCACCGGCGCCACCCGCACGAAATTCTCCGCCACGTTGCGGATCGCGCCCAGCGCGGCGCCCACCGCCGGCGCGCGCGGCAGCGGCGCCAACCGCGCCGTCTCCGCCAGATGCCATCCGGCTTGCGGGATCGCGCCCGAGACCATCGCCGGACGCAACGCCCCCCAGACCCATTCCAGCAGCCCCGGGTGGGTGGCGAGATAGCGATGCAGGGACGAAACGTACGGCACGCCGGAAAACCGGCGAATCTCGCCATAGATCGCCGCGATCGCGCCGGTCGCCTGGTCTTCCGGCAGTTCGTCGGCCTGCTCCGTCGTGGTCATGCGGGTCCCCCTTATCGGCGGCGGGAGGAGACCAGCCTTCCGGCCGGGGGACAAGCGCCCCGGACGCTGGCGCCCCGCCTATGCCGCCGGCCGCGCCCGGAAATAGCTGCGCGCGGTCGCTCGCGCCTGGGTCTCGTAGATCGACCCCAGGCCGGCGGGTGGCGGCAGCGGCACGCGCACCGGCACCGGCGCGAGTCGCGGCGCGATCGTCGGGCCTGCCCCGGCAAGCAGGCGCGCATCGAACTCGTCGAGATCGCTCACGCCCCGCAACGGCCACGCATCCGCGGCCGCCACTTCGTAGAGCAGCAGGTTGCGCGATCGCTCCGAGCGGTTCTCGGCCGAGCCGTGCAGGGTGCGGACATGGTGAAACGACATCGTCCCGGCCCGGCCGGTCAGCGCCACGGCGCGGCCGATCTCGGGCGCGATGTCCGCCGGATCGATCATGCCGGCGAAGCGTCCGTCCCCGCCGTGATGGTTCCAGACCGGCCCGGTATGCGTCCCCGGCACGCAGAGCAGCGGCCCGTTCGCCTCCGTGGTGTCGTCGAGCAGCACGCCGATCGCCAGGATATCGTCGTTGGTGTGGGGATAGAACGCCCAGTCCTGATGCCATTCCACCGGCGATCCGAACTTCGCCGATTTCATGTTGAGCTTGGAGCCATAGAGCCGCACCGCCGGCCCCAGCAGCGCCTGCAGGATGGCGATCACGCGCGGCGCGCGGATGATCCGGTCGAACACCGGATCGACCTTGTGCGGCGCCTTGATCCGCCGCACCCGCGGCTCGGCGCGGCTATGTCCGGGTTCCAGGTCATAGACCTCGTCATGCGCCGCGATTTCGGCCGAGGCGGCGACGAGCCGGGCGATGGCGGCACGTGTCTCCGTCAGGGTGGCCGGATCCAATACGTCCGGCACGACGATGAAGCCGTCGCGCCGATAGGCGGTGACCTGCGCCGATCCGATCATGGCTTGCCGTCCTTCCTGGGTTGGCCGCGCCCGGTTGGTCCGATGCGTCGGCAACGGCTACCGTTGATGGTAGCGCTGTCATTCGGGATGATAGCGGTGTCATCGGCGTCGTGCTAGCCTAAATCCGCAACCGCCCCATGCGCCCCGCCCATGCCTCCGCCCATCCCACCGCCCGTCCCCCGTCTCAGCGACGTCGCGCGCGCCGCCGGAACCTCGCCCATCACCGCGAGCCGCGCGCTGCGTGCGCCCGACCAGGTCGCGCCGGCCACCCGGGCGCGGGTGGAGGCGGCGGCCCGTGCCCTCGGCTACGTGCCCAACCTGCTCGCCGGGGCGCTCGCCTCCGCCCGCACCCACACGGTCGGTGTGCTGGTGCCCACCATCGCCTCCTCGATTTTTGCCGCGACGATCAACGGGCTGACTTCGGTGCTGGAGGAAGCGGGGTTCGCGATCCTGCTGGCGCAGTCGGGCTACGATCCCGCGCGGGAGGCGCGCGGCCTCGCCGCCCTGCTCGGTCACCGGCCGGAGGGCGTGGTCTGCATCGGCGCGCCGCTCTCCCCCGCCAGCGCCGCCATGCTGGCCGCGGCCAGACGCGCCGGGACAGCGGTCGTCGAGACCTGGGAGATCCCCGACGCCCCGATCGGCGCCGCGGTCGGGTTCGACAACCATGCGGTCGGCCGCGCGGTCGCGGCCCATTTCGCCGCCGCCGGGCGCAGGCGCCTGGTGTTCGCCGGCGGCACCGACCCGCGCGCCGCCGCCCGATCCGCGGGTTTCGCCGCCGGCGCGCGCGACGCCGGCCTGCCCGCGCCCGCGCGGCTGCGCCTGCCGGTGCCCGCGGCGATGGATAATGCCACCGAGGCGTGCCGCACCGATCCGCGCCTGGCCACCGCCGACGCGGTCTTCGCCGCCACCGACATCCATGCAATGGGCCTGCTCACCGGGTTCCGCGCCCTCGGCCGCGCGGTTCCGGACGCCGTGGCGGTGGTCGGGCTCGGCGATCTCGATCTCGCCCGCCACACCCAGCCCGCGCTGAGCTCCGTGCGCATCGACGGCGATGCGATCGGGCGGCGCGCGGCGGCGCTGATTCTGGAAGGCGGCGGCGATCCGCCCCCGCGCATCGATCTCGGCTTCACCCTGATAGCCCGCGCGAGCGGCTGAGACGGAGGCACGACCCATGACGCAAACCCTGGCCGTCTATCAATCCCTCTGGGCGATGGAGCGCCGCCGTCCGGACGGCGCGGAATGGCCGCTGGAGATGCAGCTCGAGATGATCCGCGCCGCCGGGTTCGACGGCGCCGGGGTACGCTTCGTCGATCCCGACTTCGCCCGCCGCGTCACCGGATTCCTGCGCGCGCACAATATGACCTGGCAGGCGCAATGCTATCCGCGCGGGATCGCCGATCTCGCCCCGGTGCTCGATCTGGTGGCCGAGCTCGGCGCCGATCACGTCAACCTGCAGCCCGATATCCGTCCGCACCGGCTGGAGGATTGCGTTCCGCTGATCGAGGGCTGGCGGCGGATGGCGGAGCGGGCCGGGGTGGCGCTGCATATCGAGACGCATCGCGATCGCATGACCACCGACCTGTTCTTTACCCTGCGCCTGCTCGAATGCTTCCCCGATCTGCGGCTCACCGCCGACCTTTCGCACTATCTGGTGGGGCGCGAATTCGCCTATCCGGTCGCGGCGGAGAACCACGCGCTGATCCACCGCGTTCTGGATCAGAGTTGGGGGCTGCACGGGCGGGTCGCGAGCCGCGAGCAGGTGCAGGTGCCGATCGGCTTTCCCCAGCACGGAATCTGGGTCGATCTGTTCATGGGCTGGTGGGACTACGCGATCCGCTCCTGGCGCCGGCGCGCCGGGCCGGATGCGCGGCTGACCTTCCTGTGCGAGCTCGGCCCGCCGCCCTACGCGATCACCGGGGCGGACGGGTACGAATTATCCGACCGCTGGGCGGAGGCGCGGGAGATGATGGCGATGATCCGCGCGCTGTGGGGCCGGATCGACGCGGAAACGGGTTAGGGGGGACTCGCCCCCGCCTACCGCTCGGCCTCGTCGCGGTCCGGCTCGACCTCGATATCCGGGCCGATCGCGTCGGCATCGTCCTCCAGGTCGGCGGTGTCCTCGATCACGTCCTCCTCGACCTCGTCCACCACGCCTTCCACCTCGACATCGGCGTCTTCCTGCCCTGGCACGGGGACCGGCTTCTTCGGGCGCTTGTCCTCGGGCGCGTTGCCGACCGGGCGGCGCAGGCGTGGCTGCTCGGCCGGCTGCTCGGTGGCGCATTTCGGGCACACGGCGGGGGATTTGCCGAGGTCGTAGAAGCGCGTGCTGCAGGAGACGCAGACACGTTTCGAGCCGAGTTCGGGCTTGGCCATGTAAGGGGGGGGCCTCGTAAGGGGTGGCGCGGCGCGGAGCGGCGGGCGATGCCACCTTGGCGGCGGAGTGTCAATTCCGCTCCCGCGCCGGCATGCGGCCCCGGGTCAGCTTCCGGCCGCGTCCGGGTCCGCGCAGGGTTCCAGCGCCACCACGGCGGCGTTGATCAGGATTTTGCCGGCATCGCGGAAATTCACCGTCACCCGCGCTCCGATCACGGATTGCACCTGGCCCGGCCCCCAATCCGGGCGTCCGGGATGGTGGACCCAGTCACCCGGTTCGATCGCCCCCGCCGCTCCGCCGCTCATGTCCAGCTCCGCATCTGCCCAATTCTCGCGCATGCACTAATAAAAACTTGACCTACGTCTCAAAATAAATTACGGTTCCCGTCA
>JAKAZN010000225.1 GCA_021815835.1 Pseudomonadota bacterium | reverse complement strand
AGAGCTCCCGCGCGCCCGAGCCCGGACCCGGCGGCGTTGCCAGCCGGCCCGCCCGGCTGCTAGACGTTCCCCCGGCCGGAGCGTAGCGCAGCCTGGTAGCGCATCAGTCTGGGGGACTGGGGGTCGTGGGTTCAAATCCCGCCGCTCCGACCATTCCCACCCCCGGCTCAGACCTCCAGCACCACGTAATCCTGCTCGACCGAGACCTTCACCGTCTCCGCCGCGAAGGGTCCCTTCGCCAGCGCCGCTCCCGGCTCCACCGTCACGTTGTAGCTGCGCGCCCGCACGCTGTCGGGTTCGCACCAGGACTGGCCGGTGAAGACGTCGAATTCCCAGCCATGCCAGGGGCAGCGGAGCAGCTCGCCGGGGCGGTCCAGCCGGTATTCCCCCGGGCGGTCGGCCGCCATCAGTCCGATCAGCACGCCGCGACAGAGCGCCGCGCCCTCGTGCGGGCAGCGATTGATCAGCGCGGCGTAGCGGCCGCCCACCAGGAACACCCCGATCTCGCGCCCCGCCACGGTGACGATCTTGCAGCCGCCCTCGGGGATTTCCCCCACCGCGGCGACGACGTGGCGACTCACGACAAGCCGTAGAACGCCAGCGCGTTGTCGCGGAACACCGCACGCCGTCCCGCCTCCGGCAGCGCGGCCTTGAAGGCGTAGCGCGGATCGTCCTGGTCCCAATGCGGATAATCGGTGGAGACCATTACCCGGTCCCAGCCGATCCATTCCAGGGTCGCCACAAGATCGTCGGGACGCTCCGGCTCCTCCACCGGTTGCGTCGTCACCCAGATGTGGTCGCGGATATATTCGGACGGCTTGCGTTGCAGATGCGGCACTTCCGCGCGCAGCCGCGCCCAGTGCTTGTCGAGCCGCCAGGTCAGCGCCGGCAGCCAGGCGAAGCCGCCCTCCACCAGCACCACGCGCAAGCCAGGGAGCTGCTCGAACGCGCCCTCCAGAACCAGGCTGGTGACCAGCGCCTCCATGCCCTGGACGTAGGAATGATGCTCCTCGTGATAGAAGGACGGCCAGCCGCCGCCGGTGGACGGATGCCCGCCGGTGCCGCCCAGATGCAGCGCGATCGGCAAGCCGTTCGCCGCGCAGGCTTGCAGGATCCGCCGGTAGCGCGGCCGCCCGAGGGGTTCCAGCCCGCGCGGCGGGATCTGCACCTGCACGAAACGTGGATCGCCGGCGCGCCGCTCGATCTCGGCGATCGCGGCCTGTTCGTGCTCGACCGTGATCTGCACGGAGGCTTTCAGCCGCGGCTCGGGATCGGACCAGCACGCCGCCTGCCAGTCATTCACGGCGGTGCACAGCGCGGCACCGAATTCCACGTTGCGCTCATCGGCGCCGCGGCCCACCAGCGGCAGCATGATCCCGTGCGCGATGCCGAACGCATCGAGCAATTGCTCGCGCAGAAACGGCAGGTCGGAACCCGGGATGCCGCCGCCCGGCGGCCAGGAATCGCGCCGCATTCCCACTTGCGGCGACATACGCGGATAATTCGCAGTGAAGGCCAGCCCCTGGCGCGAACGCGCGCCGAACGCCGCCCGATGCGCCCGCCAGCGTTCCGACAGGAACGGATCGAGCGCGCCGGCGGTCGCGGGATAGACATGGATATCGCAATCGACCATGCCCAGCGCCGCAACCGAGGCAGGCCCCGGCGAAGCGGCCGGGATAGGGTTACGTTCCAGAACCGGGACGTTCATCGCCGTTCCTCCATCATGCGCGCGCGAGGCGCGGATAGGTCGCCATCGGGTTATCCACCGCGATCTTGCGGATCAACGCCTCCGGCAGACAATCCGGCAGCGCGTCGGCGCCGTCGAACTGCCAGTGCGGGTAGTCGGTCGCGTGCAGCAGCATGTGATCGCCGCCAATCTCGGCCAGGATGCGTTCCAGCTGCGCGCGCGTGGGCGGCGCGTCGAAGGGCTGCGCGGTCAGGCGCACATGCGCGCGCACCTGTTCGGAGGGCGCGACCGTGTTCCACGGCACCTCCGCGCGCATCGCCCGCCAGGTCTTGTCGGCGCGCCACATCCAGCCGGGCAGCCAGGTGACGCCCGATTCCAGCAGCACGACGGTCAGATCCGGGAACTCGACGAACACGCCCTCGGTCACCAGGGAATTGAGCGTGCCGGCGAAGCCCTGCGCCTGTGCCACGTAATCTTCCAGATGGTACGACCCCCAGCCGAGCGAGGTCGGCGGGTTGCGGAACGAACTGCCGGCATGGATGCCCACCGGCAGGCCATGGCGGGCGCACGCCCGATAGATGGGCCAGTTGGTGCGCCGCCCCAGCGGGATTTCCGCCATCGCCCAGAGCAGCACCTGCACGAAGCGCGGATCGGCGGCACGCCGCTCGATCTCCGCCGCCGCCAGTTCCGGGCCGTGCAGCGGCACGACGATGGAGGCGCGCAGGCGCGGATCGCGATCCAGCCATTCGGCGGCGACCCAGTCGTTGATGGCGCGGCAGAGGGCGGCGGAAAGGTCCTCGCTGAACAGGATCGGCGCGCCGTGCAGCACGTTGCAGATGGCGAAGCGCGCACCGAACGCATCGAGCGCCTGGGCGCGCAGCAAGCCCGGGTCCGATCCGGGCAGGCCGCGCTGCGGGCGCCAATCGGGGCGGCAGGTCAACGGCGAGCCGGGCGGATAGTTGCCGGTTTCAAGATTGTCGCGATCGAGGCCGCGCAGCAGGACATGCTCGCGCCAATAGGGGTCGAGGTACGGCAGCAGCGCCGCCGTGTTCGGCAGCGCCGGATGGATGTCGCAATCGATGGCGCCATGCGGGGGAACGGCCACCGGTTTCTCTCCCTACCGAGCGGTAGGATAGGCATGGCGGGGCGCGGACTTCAATCCCGCCCGCGCCTTCCCGCAGGGACTTGACCGCCGGACTTGACCGCCGGACTTGACCGCCGGACTTGACCGCCGCGCCCCGGCACGG
Organism: Pseudomonadota bacterium; assembly: GCA_021815835.1. Classification (GTDB taxonomy): domain Bacteria; phylum Pseudomonadota; class Alphaproteobacteria; order Acetobacterales; family Acetobacteraceae; genus JAJZVS01. Next base: position 1,684 of record JAKAZN010000225.1, on the reverse strand, counting down.
GATCACCTTCGCTTGCCGCCACCGACCATCCGGGAAAGACCGTCATGCACCCCGATCTCGACTGGGGCGCGCTCAGTCGCGCCGAACGCGACGGCGCCTACGACAACACCGCGGCCGTCGCCGACAGCGCGGCGTTGAACGCGGCGCGCGCGGCGCGATCGGCCGCGTTCCGTGCCGCGCACCCGGAGAAACTCGACCTTGCCTACGGGCCGCGCCCGCGCAATCGGGCCGACCTGTTCCCCGCCGCCGATCCCGCCGCGCCGTGTCTGGTTTTCATCCATGGCGGCTATTGGCAGCGCAACGCGCACCCTGAGTTCGCCTGCCTGATCGAAGGTCCGTACGCCCGTGGCTGGTCCGCGGCGGTGCTCGGCTACACCCTGGCGCCTGATGCATCGCTGACGGAGATCGCACGGGAAATCCATGCCGCGCTCGACTGGCTCGCCGCGGACGGGCCGGCGCACGGGATCGCGGGCAAGCTGGTGCTGTCCGGCTGGTCGGCGGGCGGACATCTGACGGCCTTCGCGCTGGCCCATCCGGCGGTCGCGGCGGGGCTTGCGATCTCCGGGGTGTTCGAGCTCGGGCCGTTGCGCGATACCGCGCTGAACGAGAAGCTCATGCTGAGCGATTCCGAGATCGTCGCGCTCTCGCCGCTGCGCCTGCCGGTAGTGCAAAAGCCGCTCGCGATCGCCTACGGCACCGCCGAGCTGCCGCCGCTCATGTCCGACAGCCGCGATCTGCACGCGCGTCGCGCGGCGGCGGGCGCGCCGGGGGCACTGATTCCGGTGCCCGGCGCCAATCATTTCACGATCGTTCTGCAACTGCAGAACCCGGACGGCGTCCTGACCCGCCAGCTCCTGGCGCTGTAGCGCGGTCAGCCGAACCGCAGCAGCCGCGTGCCTTCCCCGCGCAGCCAGGGGATCGCGGCGGCGGCATGGGGCGTGAGGCTGCCGACCAGCGCCCAGAAGCGCTTGCCGTGGTCCATGTGGCGCAGATGCGCGACCTCGTGCGCGGCCACGTAGTCCTGCACAAATGCCGGCGCCATCACGAGCCGCCAGGAGAACGCGATCGATCCGTCGGAGGCACAGCTTCCCCAGCGGCTTTGCGTGTCCTTCACGCTGATCCGCCGGATCGCCGCGCCGCACCGCGCGGCCTTTTCGCCGGCCAGCGCGCGCATCCGCCGCAGCGCCTCGGCGCGCAGGAAATCGCCCACCCGGCGGCCGAGAAATTCGGACTGACCGCTCACCTGGATCGTCCCGTCATCAACCCAGACGCCGCGCGCGGTCTGCGGGGCGTGGCGGATGCGATGGGCGATGCCGTGCAGCGGCACGATCGCGCCATCGGCGAAAGGCACGGCGCATGGCAGCGCCGCCAGCCGGTCAGTGATCCATTCCGCGTGCGTCATCACCAGCGCGACGCCGGCATTGCGCCCGGCGCGGTTGGGCAGGGTGACGACGACGACACCGTCACGCGGATCGATGCGCAGGCTCACGCGGCGCGCGCGCGCGCTGCGGCGCCAGGTGACAGGCGCGGGGCCGTTCGGGAGCTCGACGGTCTCGGCGGGAGGGACGAACATCAGCGCGACAAACCGCCAATGCGGGCGATTCGTCAATGACAAATTGCAGAGGCCGATCAGAAGGCCGCGCGTATGCGGCCCCATTCCTCCAGCGCCGCCGCGTGTCCCGGC
>JAKAZN010000224.1 GCA_021815835.1 Pseudomonadota bacterium | reverse complement strand
CTGATCCCGCTCGAGCCGTACGACGTGAAGCGGTGCGAAATCTACGCGATGCAGAACCTGATCGCGATGGCGAGGTAATGTCCTGCCCCTGAAATGCCTTCCCATTTCAGGGACCAGCAGGCCACTGAAAACAAAGAGCTGGTGTCCCGACGCATGATGACGATATTTGCGAGTCGGGACACCAGGGCGCAGACCTCACCCGGCCGGGCGTGCGGCTACGGTCGCGCGAAACCGGCGCGACAGGCGATGGTACAGCCGTTTCGGCTTCAGCCCCACGAAATGCACGAAGGTCGGCGACAGGCGGTCAAAGCCGCGCGGCAGCACGGGAATGTCGAAGTAGAAGCCGGTCGGCTTGTACAGCACGGACCGCCCGCGATCGGGATCGACCCGGCAGATCGGGGCGCGCCAGGTGGTGGCCATGATCGTGTTGTACGCCCCCTCGCCGTGCAGCAGCGGCGGCATCCCGAGCCGGCCCATCACCACGCCGAAGAACAACTCGTCCTCGTATTTCCACGGCCCGTCGAGGGCCACCAGGTCCTCGCTGTGCTGGCGGTAGAAGGCGTTCAGCGCGCGGAAGAAATGTTCCGCGGCGGCGGATTTGTCGAAGTAGAACACGCCGCTGTTCATCTTCACGACATACGACGCCTGGTAGTCCGCCATCAGGGCGGCGACCTGGTTGCCTTTCCAGACGCCTTTCGTCAGCACCTCGCCGGTGATCGCGAAGGGCTGGCCGGCACAGCGCCGCCAGTAGTCGGACACGTCGGGGCGCACCAGCAGGCAGTCGGCATCCACGAACATGGACCGCTCGTACGGGGAATAGTCGAACAGGCGCAGCTTGTTCAGAATCGGGCGATAGGCGGGATCGTCGTCGAGCACGGCGAAATCGTCGAACAGCCGATGCGCTTCCTCGGGGATGTCGGTGTGGCGATCGTGCACCAGGCAGACCCGGCGCGCGGGATCGACCACCTTGATGGAGGCGGCGAGATTCATCGCCAGTTCCACATATTTGCGCGGCCCGGTGGCCAGCGCGAGGTAGCCCTCGGTCGCCGCGTCCGCGGGCCGCGCGGCACCCGCGGCCCGTGGCGCCGGCGACACCCCATGCTCGGGCCGGCGCGGCGCGACGTTCTCCTGCATCCCGGCCCCCTTGTGCGATCGGTCCACACTGCCCGGTCGTTGCCGGCCCATCAAGGGATGGGCCGCGCGGGCCGAGCCGGCGTTGGTCAGGCGGGCGGCGCGGCCGGATCGCCGCCGGCCAGCATCACCCGCGCCAGCACCTCCCGCGCCGCCACCCCCGCGGCCAGGCTCGCGGCATTGACGATCGCCACCCGGAACCCGCCCGGCGGCATCGGGTGGCGTCCCGGGTCCCGATCCTCGTGGAAGGTGATCTGTACGCTCGACACCCCCGGCATCGCGCGCACCTGCGCCACCACCGCGCCGGAGGATGCCGGTAGCGCCGCCCGTGCGGGGCGAACAGCACCACGCTGAACCCGTCGGCCCGATCGGCGTCGGCAAACCGCCAGGCGCCCGACGCGTACAGCCGCACCAGCGCGTCCACCCACCCCGCGCCGGACAGGTCCGGCCACTGGTCGGCGAAGCGCAGATGCGCCTCGATGATCCGCCCGCCGATCGTTTCGAAATTGGCCATGCCGGTGTAGCCGGCCAGGTGGGTGCGCGCCCAGGCGCCGCACCACGCCTCGACCTCCTCGATGCCCTCGGCGTGGATATGCCAGTGGTCGAATACCCCGCCTTCGCCCGCCGCGCCGGTCGCATGGCGCCACCACTGCGGGGCTCCGTCCACCAGCGCGACGTCGGATTCTACAGCCACGAGCCGAACGAGCCGCCTCACGTGCATGTTGACCGGGGCGGCGCGTCGGCCAAAATCTGGCTCCATGACGTGAGCCTCGCGGCGAACGCGGGTTTTTCCGCCCGAGAGCTCGGCGAGGTGCTAAAATTGGTCCGACCCCGTCCGGTCGCGTTTCTGGAGGCTTGGCATGACTATTTCGGCGCCATTGGCGAACGCTGATACCCGCATCCGCGACGTGACCGTGACCGACGACGAACTGACCGTCGCCCTGATGGACGGCCGCCGCATCTCGGCCCCGCTCGCCTGGTATCCCCGTCTCGCCAATGCCACACCCGACCAGCGCGCCCATTTCGAGATTGCCGGCGGCGGCTGGGGCATCCACTGGCCCGATATCGACGAGGATCTCAGCACCGAGGGCCTGCTGCGCGGCGCCCGCGCACCAGGCCGCGTCGCGTAGCGCCTCCCCCCGACATCGCCCGTCGGCAGGGCCCGACAAACCAGCCCGCTACCCCCCCAGCGCCCGTCGCACCGGCCCGAACCCCGCCCGGTGATGCGCCGTCGCCCCCAGTCGGACCAGAGCCGCCAGATGCGCCGCGGTCCCGTATCCCGCATTCGCCTCCCACCCATATCCCGGCCAGCGCGCCGCCAGCCGGGTCATCGCCCGGTCGCGCGCCACCTTGGCCACGATCGACGCCGCGGCGATGGACAGCGACCGCCCGTCTCCCCCCACCACGCAGCGCACCGGGCAGGCCAGCGCCGGCGCGCGGTTGCCGTCGATCAGCGCGAGATCCGGCGGCGTCGGCAGCCGCGCCACCGCGCGCGCCATCGCCAACAGGCTCGCCCCCAGGATGTTGCGGGCCGCGATCTCGGCCACGCTCGCCGCCCCCAGCGCGATATCCGCCGCGCCGCTTGCCACCAGCGCCGCCGCCGCTGCCTCCCGCCGCGCCGCGGTCAGGCGCTTGGAATCGTCGATCAGCGCTGCCAGCGCATCCGGCACGCCGCCCGGAAACACCACCGCGGCGGCGAAAACCGGGCCGGCCAGCGGCCCGCGCCCGACCTCGTCCACCCCCGCCACACGCCCGCCGGCGGCAGCCTCCAGCGCAAAACTCGGCCCGAAATTCGGCATCACCCCGTGCTACCCTGTCCCGATCCCCGCCCGGAGACCCCGCCATGATATCCCGCCTGACCGAGGCCGAACGCAACGCCCTTCCCGCCACGCTGCCGCTTTGGACGCTGCGCCCGGGCGCCGCGGACCAGCTGGAACGGCGCTTCGTGTTCGCGGATTTCTCCGCCGCCTGGGGATTCCTCGCGCGCGTGGCGCTGCTGGCCGAGGCGCAGAACCACCACCCGACCTGGTCCAACACCTGGAACCGGGTCGAGATCGCGCTGTCTACCCACGACGCCGGCGGCGTGACCACGCGCGATCTGGATCTGGCGCGCGCGATCGACGCCCTGCTCCCCACGCCGTAGCGGCGTCGGTCAGCGGTCGCTCGGCACCAGATGGACGATGCGCTGGCCGGTCTCGGCCGCGATCATCTCGGCCACCAGGCGGCGGTGGCAATGCGCCGGGTCGTGCTCGAAGCACAGCAGGCAGGCGCGGCGTTCGCCGGCCATGGCCCGGGCCTGTGACAACGCCGCCTGGGGCGCATCGCCGGCGATATGGGCACGGTAGATCCGTTCCATGACCTCGGGATGCCCGGCGCGCACCGCGTCCCGCCCCGGTTTCGGCGTCCCCAGCGGTTGCAGATGAACATAGAGGATGCCCGCTTCGTCCAGGGTCGCGGCCAGCTGGCGGCGGGAGAATCCGGGCTTGCGCGACTGCGGCAGCGCGCGCACGTCGATCAGCAGCGCGGTCCCGGCCGCGCGCAACGCCGCTACCACCGCCTGGATGGTGCTGCCCTCGTAGCCGATGGTGAGCAGATCGGGCATGGTCCCCCGCGCGACGGAGACCAGAATGCCCGAGACCGCCCCGCCGGCCAATCCGCCGGCCAATCCATGGGTCATCGCCAAGCTGCCACCCAACCCGCCGGCTTCGGGGCCACGCTTCGGCCCGCGCCAGGCGATCGTCGCGCTGGGCGGGTTCTTCCTGCTCCAGGCGGTGCTGACCGCCGGTGTGCTGTTCCTGCGCGATCTGGCGCTGAAGCTGGCGCATCGGCCGGTGGGGATGCCGGCGCCCGGGCTTCTGGCCGGCTCCGTGATCGCGGCCTATGTGCTCGCCGCGGCCTGGGCGGTGGCCTATGTGCGGCGGCGCGCCGGGGCGCGGCTGCGGCTTGGCGCGCCGGAGGGGATCGCCTGGTGCCCGGCCCCGCCGCGCGCTTACCTCGCGGCGGCGATGGCGGCGCTGATCGCGGTGGCGACCGCGGCGGCGATGCTGCGCCTGTTCCCGGTTCCCGACACGGCGCTGCGGCATTCCGCATTCCCGGCGCTGCTGTCGCCCGGCGTGACCCTGCTTCCGGCGCTGGCGCTGGTGGTGTTGGGGGCGCCGCTGGCCGAGGAGTTCCTGTTCCGCGGCGCCGCCTTCGCCGCCTTTGCCCCGCGCCTGGGGCCGCTCGGTGCGTCGCTGCTGGTCACGGCGGTGTTCGTGGCGGTGCACGCGCCGGAAAAGCTGGCCTATCCGCCCGGATTCCTGGACGTGACGGTGATGGCGCTCGGCGCGGCCTGGTTGCGGCTGCGCTACCGCTCGATCCGGCCGGCGGTGGTGCTGCATATCCTGTATAATTTCGGCGTGGTCGCGGCGGCGATGGTGCTGCATTAGCCGGCGAGACCCGGCCATCCACCGGCGAGGCCGCCCGCCCACCCCATCCCCATCGGGGTCTT
>JAKAZN010000223.1 GCA_021815835.1 Pseudomonadota bacterium | reverse complement strand
CGGGCACATCGCCGATCGCGGCGTCCGCGGCCATCATCCACAGCACCGCGTCCGGATCCGTCTCCGCCACCAGCAGCGCGGCGGCGGCGATCGCGGGGGCGCTGTTGCGGCCGACGGGTTCCAGCACGATGCGCGCGCCGGCGATGCCGGCCTCGCGGAGTTGCTCGGCGATCAGGAAGCGATGCTCCTCGTTGCAGACGACGACGGGCGGGGCGAAGTCCGGGCCGCGCGCGCGGAGGGCGGTTTCCTGCAGCATCGAGCGATCGGAGATCAGCGGCCAGAGCTGCTTCGGGAAGCTCTCGCGCGACACCGGCCAGAGCCGCGTGCCCGAGCCGCCGGACAGGATGACGGGAACGATGCGGGGGACGGTCACGCAAGGCCTCCGGCGGTGACGACGCGGCCGGTCTTGGCAGGGGCGGCCGGTCATGTCCAGCGCGCGGTTGCCAGTCCGCGATGCCGGTCCTAGCGTGACCTCAGCCAATCAGGGGTGGAGGAAGCGATGAAGGTCGGTGACGCGATTGCCGAGATCATGAAGCGCGAGGGGATCGAGATCCTCTGCGGCTACCCGGTCAACCATCTGCTGGAATACGCCGCCAAGGCGGATATCCGCCCGATCATCGTCCGCCAGGAGCGGATCGGGCTGCACATGGCCGACGCGATCTCGCGCGTCACGTCGGGACGCAAGGTCGGCGCGTTCTGCATGCAGCACGGCCCGGGCGCGGAGAACGCCTATGGCGGCGTCGCCCAGGCGTTCAGCGAGTCCGTGCCGCTGCTGGTGATCCCGCAGGGCTATCCGCGCCGCATCGCCGGGGTGGATCCGAATTTCAGCTCCACGCGCGAGATGCGCGGCGTGGCCAAATCCGCCGAATGGGCGGTGGTTCCGTCGGAGGTGCCGCACGCGATGCGCCGCGCCATGTCGCGGTTGAAGAACGGCCGCGGCGGGCCGTGCATCGTCGAGGTGCCGACCGATATCTGGAACGACGAGATTGGTGACCTCGACTATACGCCCGTGCTGCGCGCCCGCTGCGGACCCGATCCGGCGGATGTGCGCCGCGCCGCGGCCGAGATTCTGGCCGCCAAGCGCCCGGTGATCTATGCCGGGACCGGCGTGCACTGGGCCGAGGCCTGGGCGCCGTTGCGCCGCTTCGCGGAACTGCTCGGCGCGCCGGTCACCACCAGCCTGGGCGGCAAGAGCGCGTTTCCCGAAAACCATCCGCTGTCGCTCGGCTCGGGCGGCAACGCGGTGCCGAAGCCGGTGCATCATTTCGTCGCCAACGCCGATCTCATCATCGGCATCGGCTGTTCGTTCACCGAGACGAATTTCGGGATCAAGTTCCCGAAGGGCAAGCGCTTCATCCAGGCCACCTCCGAGCCGGACCATCTGGCGAAGGACGTGCCGCTGGTGGGCGCGCTGCTGGGCGACGCGGGGCTGGTGCTGGAGGCGCTGATCGCGGAGCTGGGCCAGACCATCAAGGCGCCGCGCGATGCCTCGGCCGTGGTGGCCGAGATCGCCGAGGTGCGCGAGGAATGGATGGCGCACTGGCGCCCGCTGCTGCACCATAACGAGGCGCCGCTGTCGCCCTATCGGGTGATCCACGAACTGATGGCCGCGACCGATCCCGCGAACACCATCATCACCCACGACGCCGGCAGCCCGCGCGATCAGATTTCGCCGTTCTGGGTCTCGACCGAGCCGATGTCGTATATCGGCTGGGGCAAGACGACGCAGCTTGGCATGGGGCTGGGTCTCGCGATGGGGGCGAAGCTGGCGAAACCGGAGAAGCTCTGCATCAATCTGTGGGGCGATGCCGCGATCGGTTTCACGGGGATGGATTTCGAGACCGCGGTGCGCGAGCGCATCCCGATCCTGTCGATCCTGCTGAATAATTTCTCGATGGCGATCGAGCTGAAGGTGATGCCGATCTCGACCGAGAAGTATCGGTCCACGGACATCTCCGGCGACTACGCCGCGATGGCGCGCGCCTTCGGGGGGTATGGCGAACGGGTGACGGAGCCGGGGCAGATCTCTGCTGCGATCAAGCGCGGGATCGAGCAGACGAAGAACGGCACACCGGCGCTGCTGGAGTTCATTACCGGGAAGGAGACGCGGGTGTCGAAGTTCTGATCGGGCGGCTGGCGGGGCGTCGGCCCCGCCAGTTCCCGGTGCGTCGTCCGGCCCTCTGCCGGCCGGAACATCGTGATCCGCTCAGACGAACTCGGGCGTCAGTTCGGCGACCACCTCCAGCTGACCGACCGTTTCCTTGCCGAACAGCAACGGCACGAAGGCACCCAGCAGCGCCACGATTACGATCGTGCCGAAGAATATCGGCGCCGAGCCGGTGTAGGGTTCGACCAGGAATGGCACCAGCACGCCAGCGAAGATGCGGCCGAACGCCTCGCCGAAGATGTGGCCCCGTCCGCGCAGCTCGGTCGGAAAGAGTTCGGACAGATAGACGCGGGTCGCTGGGAAGGCCGAGAGTATCGTGAAGCCGGTGATCATCGCGCCGGCGCTCATCAGCACATCCGCCGCCGATCCCGCCAGATGCGCGGTCGCCATGAGGATCAACCCCGGAAACGAGGCGGCGAGCGCGTAGGCGATCGTCCAGCGCCGGCCGATCACTTCCATGAGGTAGGCGGTGAAGGCCTTGCCGGGGATCGTCGCCAGGAACACCAGCGTGCTGATGCCGAAGCTCATCGTCACCGCGGCGCCCTGATCGTGCAGTGCCTTCGGCAGCAGGACCGCGATCAGATAGTAGGCGGTGCTCGCGGCGGCCGCCGCGACGATGCCGACGACGGTCCAGCGGATCTGGCCGGGTCCGAAAAGCGCCCAGAAGGACGGCAGTTCCTCGGGCGCCGTTCCGAGGTCGGGACCAAGCTCCGCGACCGTCAATAGCGGCACGCGGCTGCCGGACCGCCGGATGACCTGATTGACGGTGGACACCGCCGCCTCGACCTGACCGCGGCGCAGCTGCCAACGGGCGCTTTGCGGGATGACGAAATGCACGATGACCGGCACGACGAACAATGTCAGCCCGCCCGGCAGCGCCGCCAGCCGGAAGCCGTTCGGCTCATTGGCGAGCAGGAAGCTGACGAAGGGAAGCAGGGTGAAGGCGCTCGCGAGCATGATCTCGTAGATCGCGCCGTAGGTGCGGCGGTGCTGTGCCGGCATCAGTTCCGCCGCGATCGGGAACGCCGCCGAGATGGCGAAACCGACGCCGATCCCGGTGGCCATGCGGATCGCGATCAGCTGCCCGCCGGTCTGCACCAGCGGAATCAGCAAGGTGAAGAACGTCGTGACGATCACGCCGATCTGCATGATCACCTTGCGGTTGAGGTGATCGGACATGCTTGCCGCGATGAATCCGCCGAGGACGATCATGATCACGGGCGCGACCGCCAACCAGCGGATCTCGGGGCCGGTCAGTTGCAGCGGCCCCTTGGCGAGCACGAGCAGAGAGCCGCTGAGCGCAAGGTCGTAGCCTTCGACGAAGCCGACGAGACCGAGCGCCAGGATGATGAGCACGTGATAGCCGCCGAACGGAACACTATCGAGCTTGTTGCCGAGCACGCGGCTGGCCGGACTGCCCGACCGGAAGCTGACGGATGACGGAGGCATGGTTTCTCTCCCAGGTTGGTGAACCCGGGGGACCCGTGCCGATCACGAACGCGGCGAGGCCGTTCCGATTGGCGTCACGTATCTCAGCGCATAAGGTTGCAGATTTTTCGTCCGTTGGTCCGCCGTCGTCGTGAGCGGCACAAGGCGCCGCCGAGTTGACGTGATGCTTTCCGAGACGTTGCGGGAACGGTATCCCGTTCTCCATCTGCCGTGCGATCCGTAGATCGCACGCCCCGTCACAGTATCCGGGCGATCGGCATTTGTCACGCGCCACTTTGCGGCATCGCGGGCACGCCGGCCGCCCGGTGGTATCCGGCCTGACGGGCCGGCCCCTTCACAGCCCCGCCCCGCGTGGCACACTGCGCCGATGCACCAGCTTCTTCTCCTCCGCCACGCCAAGGCGGCGGTCGCGCAGCCCGGTCAGCCGGATCGCGACCGCCCCCTCGCCCCGCGCGGACAGCGCGACGCGGCGGCGCTGGGCCGCGCGATGGCCCGGCTCGGCCTGGTGCCGGACCTCGTGCTGGTTTCCCCGGCGCGGCGCACGAGCGAGACCTTGGCGGCGCTGGAACCCTGGGACGAAACGCCGCTGGTGGAGCCGCTGGACGCGCTCTATCTGGCCGACGAACACGATCTCCTCGCCATTCTGGCCGAGATCGCGGAGACGGTGCGCAGCGTCCTGCTGGTCGGCCATAATCCCGGCCTGCATCACATTGCGGCCACCCTGGCGGCGGCCACGCGCACCGCGGCGGCGCGGCGCGTGGCCGAGAGCTATCCCACCGGCGCGCTGGCGGAATTCGCGCTGCCCGGGCCGTGGCGGCAGCCCTCCGGCGCGCGGCTGACGCGGTTCGTGACGCCGGCGGATCTCGCGGACGCCTCGGCCTGAACGGCGCGCGAAACTGACGCAGATCAATGCGCGGGGGATGCCCCGCGCGCCCTCTGCCACGCGACCCATTCCGACGCGAGCAGGAGGCTTCCCATGCGGTTGCGCGATCTACAGGTGGTTCTCGACG
>JAKAZN010000222.1 GCA_021815835.1 Pseudomonadota bacterium | reverse complement strand
CCAGCGCGGTTCCGAGGACCCAGGCCGATTTCGGCCTCGTGCGATCCACGATCCGGTCGATCGCCATCGTGAACAGCGGGATCGCGGCCATCAGGACTGCCGCGTGGGTCGCGGAGGTGCTGTGCGTACCGAGGCAAAAGAGGATCGGGAAGGCGACATACCCCGCACCCGCGGAGACCAGGGTCAGGCCGACGGCGCGCCATCCCCTGGGCCGGGGTAGCCTTGCCAGCCATAGGATCGCTGTCGCCACCGGAGCCGCCATGACCGTTCGAATCAGCCCCGCCGTCAGGGGGTCGACCTGTTGCACCACTACACGTGTCAAGGTTGGCGTCAGGGAAAACAACGCGACGGAAGTCACGGCCGCGCCGTAAATCCTGACCGCGGGCATCCACTCCTTGCCATGCGACGCTTGCGCCACCCCGGAACGCGCCATTGTCTGCCCCTCCCTGCCCAGGACCGGTCGGCGCGAGGCATAAGGCCCGGCACCTTGTTCGGCCTGTCCCATTTGGGGTAGAATGAAACTGTGATGCCGAAAGGGGGCTTTGCGGCTCAGCTGGAACGGCTGGGCGCGCCCGGATGTCCAACCTCTGGCCGGTGGGAAATCGACGATGCTCGATCGGGATGGTCTGACATTTGCAGCGGACGAACTCCTTGCCGCGGCGTTGTTGGATCAAGACTGGCGGCATGGGTTGGACCGGCTCGCGGAGGCTGCCGGGGCAGGCGGGGTAACGATCATACGTTTCTATGACGGCCGCCCAGGCGCGTTTCTGTCATCAACCGAGTGGGCGAACGCGGACGCCGAGCTTTTCAGCGGTCATGCGCCGCCCAGCCCGCGGCAGTTCTATCCCGACAGCGCATTTCGAAACGGATTCGTGACGGACCAGGACCTCTATACCGCCGATGAGTTGCGGCGCGATCCGTACTACCAGGAATTTCTGAGGCCGCGCGGCGTCTTCTGGCATGCCAAGTGCCGACTTCACTATGGTCACGGGGACCGCATCTCGCTCAGCCTCAAACGCGCACTGAAGCTCGGGGCCTATGGTCATGGCGACGTCGCCGCGCTCAACTCCGTGCTTCCACATCTCCTGACCGCCGGCCGCATCGCCCGACGCGTGCTTCAGGCGGAGGCCACTGGAATGGCCCGCGTGCTCCAACGCCCGGGCGATCTCGTGTTCCATCTCGACGCCAAGGGATGGGTCCGACAGGCGCACGACGAAGCGCGGGGCAGGTCCACACTGCCGGCCGCGCTTGCACGCGTCGGCGCGGTGGACCAGGCCAGACTGGCTTCACTCGATCGGGCGGTGATGGCGGCGGTCGGCGTCCCGCAGCGGCCGGCGCTGCTCGCGTTGACAGACTCGGACGGTGCGAGCCGGCTACTCAACTTGGTGCCGATCGTAGGCCGCGCGCGCGAGGTGTTCTGCGAGACGGCCGCCCTCGCGATACTGACGGATCCGCGGGCGTCACGCGGCGGTTTGGTCTCGGAGTTCAGGATGCTGCGGCAGGCGTTCGACCTTACCGGGCGGGAAGCCCAGATCGCAGCGCTGCTTGCGCGAGGACAGAGTGTTGCCCGGATCGCCGGTAACCTGGGCCTGCAGCCGGGCACCGTGCGCACCCACTTGAAGAGCGTGCTCTCTAAGAGTGGCGCCCACCGGCAAGGCGAATTCATCGCACTCGTGAGGCGTTTGATCTCCTGAACCAGAAGCCAGGCGCGTCCGCTGTCAGGGTCCCAAATCCAATTTCGCCCGACTGTCTCGTTGAAGATCTGAGCAGGGTAATCCGGGGTCCAGCCGGCGAGTTCGACGCAGCGCTCGGGGGATTTGGTGTCCTTGGCGACGCCGACGAGGGTGCTGGCGACGGGTCGGACGATGACCATGTTCTTGGCGCCGAAGCCCTTTCGCAGGTAGGCCTTGTCGGGCACCGCCTCCTGACCCTGCCCCTCGCGGGCGGTGGGGGCGAAAGCGGAGACCGGGGTGTTACCCGCTATCACATGAGTTCGACGTCCCGACCGGCCGGTGAGGCCACCGCCCACCCCGAAACCAGTGGAGATGACGCGGCCCCGCCCATATAGTCGGGCTCCGCCGGCGCGCCCCCCCGATCCCGCCCGGCCGAAGGAGGTTCCGTGGCCCTCGCCATCCTGCTCGCCCGCGCGCAATTCGCCTTCACCGTCGGCTTTCATATCGTCCTGCCCGCGTTCTCGATCGGGCTCGCGAGCTACCTCGCGGTGCTGGAGGCGCTGTTTCTCGCCACCGGGCGCGCCGTCTATCTGGACGTGTTCAACTACTGGCTGCGCATTTTCGCGGTGGTGTTCGCCATGGGCGTCGTCTCCGGCCTGGTGATGTCGTACGAATTCGGCACCAACTGGTCGGTATTCGCCGAGAAGGCCGGCCCGGTGATCGGCCCGCTGATGGGCTACGAGGTGCTGACGGCGTTCTTCCTGGAGGCGGGCTTCCTCGGCGTGATGCTGTTCGGGATGAAACGGGTGGGGCCGGGGCTGCATTTCACCGCCACCTGCATCGTCGCGCTGGGCACCCTGATCAGCGCGTTCTGGATCCTGTCGGTCAATTCCTGGATGCAGACGCCGGCGGGGTTCACCATCTCCCCGCATGGGCGGTTCCTGCCGGCGGATTGGTGGGCGATCGTGTTCAACCCGTCCTTTCCCTATCGCCTCGTCCACATGGTGCTGGCGAGCTACCTGTCCGTCGCCTGCGCGGTGGGCGCGGTGGGCGCGTTCCATCTGCGGCGCGACCGGCAGAGCCAGGCGGCGCGGGTGATGTTCTCGATGGCGATGTGGATGGCGGCGATCGTGGCGCCGCTGCAAGTGATCGCGGGCGATCAGCAGGGGCTGAACACGTTGCGCTACCAGCCGGCCAAGGTCGCGGCGATGGAGGGCGATTTCCGCACCGTTGCCGGCACCTCGCTCAAGCTGTTCGGGCTGCCGGACATGCGCGCCGGGCGGACCGAGGCTGCGATCGCCATCCCCCATCTCGGCGCGCTGATCCTGACCCATGAATGGAACGGAACGGTGCGCGGCCTCGACAGCTTCCCGCGCCGGATCTGGCCGCCGGCGCCGTGGGTGTTCTGGTCGTTCCGGATCATGGTCGCGCTCGGTTTCGCGATGGTCGGGCTGGGCTGGTGGAGCCTGTGGGAACGCGCGCGGGGGCGGTTGTTCGCCTCCGTCTGGCTGTCGCGCGCGGCGGTGGCGATGGGGCCGGCGGGGTTTCTGGCGGTGCTGGCGGGATGGACCACCACCGAGGTCGGGCGGCAGCCGTTCACCGTTTATGGCCTGTTGCTCACGTCGCAGAGCGCCTCGCCGATCGGGACGCCGGGGGTGGCGGTGTCGTTTGCCGCGATCGCGGCGGTCTATCTGATCGTGTTCGGCGTCGGCATCCGCTACATCCTGCGCCAGATGCGCCGCCCGCCGGATATCGGCGAGCGCGGGCCGGAGGCGGGGGTGCCGGTGCGCTCGGCCGGGCTCACGCCGGCCGCGGCTCTCGGCGTGCCGCTGCTGGGGGCGCCGCCGCTGGGCGTCCCGCCGGTTGCGGGGGAATAGCGCCATGGCCTGGTGGCTGCCGGTGATCTGGGCGGGGCTGATCGCGGTCGCGGTGCTCGCCTATGTGCTGCTCGACGGGTTCGATCTGGGCGTGGGTATCCTGTTCGCGGTGGAGCACGACGCGGAGGACCGCGACGTGATGGTGAACACCATCGCCCCGGTGTGGGACGGCAACGAAACCTGGCTGGTGCTGGGTGGTGGCGGCCTGTTCGCGGTGTTCCCGATGGCCTACGCGATCGTCATGCCGGCATTCTATCCGGCGGTGATCGCGATGCTGCTGGCGCTGGTGTTCCGCGGCGTGGCGTTCGAGTTCCGCTTCCGCGCCGCCCGCCCCTCCAGCCGGGCGTGGTGGGACCGGGCGTTCCTGGGCGGGTCGGCGATCGCGGCCTTCTGCCAGGGCACGATCCTGGGCGGGCTGCTGCAAGGGGTGAAAGTCGCGGGCGGGCAATACGCGGGCGGGTGGTTCGACTGGCTGAGCCCGTTCACCTTGCTGTGCGGCGTGGCGGTGGTGGCCGGCTACGCGCTGCTGGGCGCCACCTGGCTGATCTGGCGCACCGAGGGGGTGTTGCAGGCCTCCGCCCGGCGGCGCGCGCATGGGCTGGGCATCGCGGTGCTGGCGCTGATCGTGGCGGTGAGCCTGTGGACGCCGCTGCTGAACCCGGTCTTCGCGCGGCGCTGGTTCGGGTTTCCGGGGATTTTGCTCACCAGCCCGGTGCCGGTGCTGGTGGCGCTGGCGGCGTGGGGGTTCTGGCGGGGCCTGGCGCGGCGGTCGGACGTGCTGCCGTTCCTGTGCGTGGTGGCGTGGTTCGTGCTGAGCTACGCGGGGCTGGGGATCAGCGTGTGGCCGATGATGGTGCCGCCCTCGGTGACGATCTGGCAGGCGGCGGCGCCGGTGTCCTCGCAATTGTTCCTGTTGGTGGGGGCGGTGGTGCTGGTGCCGGTGATCCTGGCCTATACCGGGTTCGCGTATTGGGTGTTCCGGGGGAAGGTGAAGGCGGGGGCGCATTATCATTGAGGGGTCGATATGACCCTTGGGCGGCCGGCGGCGCCTTTTCCCGCGGCGCCTGCATTTTCCCG
>JAKAZN010000221.1 GCA_021815835.1 Pseudomonadota bacterium | reverse complement strand
GGCGTTCCGTTCGCCGTCATCGATACCGGTGGGCTGGCGGACGAGGCGCTCGATGCCACGCAGGTGGCGTCGGCCCGGCAGGTGCGGATGGCCATCGCCGAGGCATCGGTGCTCGTGTTGCTCGTCGATGCCCGTGCCGGCGCCATGCCCCAGGATCGAGCCATCCTCGACGAATTGCGCCGGAGCGGCAAGCCGCTGGTGCTGGCCGTCAACAAGACCGACGGGCTGGATGCCGGTGCCGCCATGGCGGAGTTCGCCGTCCTGGGCATCGGTGGAGTGGTTCCCCTGTCGGCGGCCCATGGGCGAGGCGTTGCCGAACTGGTTGCAGCCCTCGAGGAGCGGCTTCCCCCCGCCACGGACGAGGTGGATGTCGTCGCTGCGGATGGCCAATCGATCCGCGTCGCGATGATTGGCCGCCCCAATGTGGGCAAATCCACCCTGGTGAACCGGTTGCTCGGCGAGGAGCGCGTTGTCGTCTCCGATATCGCCGGCACGACGCGGGATGCCATCACCGTGCCGTTGCAGCGAGATGGCCATGATTACCTGCTCGTGGACACTGCGGGCGTGCGGCGGCGTGCACGGGTGGAAGACGGCCTGGAAAAGCTGTCGGTCATCAAGACGCTGGATACGCTTGAAAAAGTCGAGGTGGCGGTCCTCCTGCTGGATGCTGGCGAGGGCATTACCGACCAGGACCTTGCGCTGATTGGCCATGTGTTGGGCGCAGGACGTGCCCTGGTGGTCGCCGCCAACAAGTGGGATGGCATGGATGCAGACGCCAGGGCCGCCTGCAAACGTGGCCTTGAGCGCCGGCTCGATTTCGTTCCATGGGCCGAGGTGGTTTTCATATCCGGTCTGCATGGTTCGGGCTTGCGCGAGCTGATGCGCGCAGTACGCCGTGCGCATGCCGCCACGACCACGACGATCGCCGCCTCCTCCCTGACCCGCACGCTGGAACAGGCGGTCGCGGCCTACCAGCCGCCGCTGGTCCGCGGCCACATGCCGAAGCTGCGTTTTGCTCATCCGGGCGGCAGCGCCCCCCCGACCATCGTCATCCACGGTTCACGCACCGCCCACATTGCGCCGGCTTACCGAAAATACCTGGAGAATTTCTTCCGCCGCCGCTACAAGCTCGTGGGAACGCCGCTGAGACTGGAGTTCCGGGATGGGGAAAATCCCTACGCCGGACGGAAGAACGTGTTGACCGAAGGCCAGATCCGCAAGCGTCGGCGGATGATTCGCCACGCGCGCGGCGGACACTGACGGATGCCTCAGCGAGGGACGCGTGCATGAACCGGCACGACCCGCCTCTGGAAGTCGATCCGCGTCAGGCCTTTGCACTGGCATCCGCCGGCCGTCCGTTGCTGGATTTGCGGAGCGCCGCGGAACGCATGGGTGGCATGGCCCGCGGGGCCTTGGCAGTCGATGATCCTGCGGACTGGGCCGCCCGGACGCTTCCCGCCGACGGGATGTTGCTCCTCTGTGCCTTGGGCCAGCGCTCGTTCCGCATCGCTTCCGCATTGCGCGAGCGGGGGATCGCGGCGCAATCGGTGGCGGGTGGCATGGCGGCCTGGGTGGGCCTCGGCTTGCCGCTCGCTGACGAGGTACAGGTTGGGGGCGGGCTGGCTCGATATGCGCGCCAGATCTGTTTGCCGGAAGTTGGCGCTGCCGGTCAGGCCCGGTTGGCCCGGGCGCGCGTCGTGCTTGTTGGCGTCGGCGGTCTCGGCGCTCCTGCTGCGCTGTATCTGGCGGCGGCCGGGGTCGGCCGTATCACCCTGATCGATGACGATGTCGTGGATCGATCGAATCTTCAGCGGCAGGTCCTCTACAGCGATTCGGAGGTCGGACTGCGGAAGGTCGATGTCGCAACGCGGCGTTTGCGTGCCCTCAATCCGGGCATTGACGTCATTGCGATCCCGCAGAAGCTCGATGCCCACAACGCTCCAGGGCTCCTGGCGGGCCACGATGTGCTTGTTGATGGAGCCGACAATTTTCCCGCCCGCTTCGCGGTGAGCGATGCCAGCCGTCGATTGGCCATTCCGATGGTCTACGGCGCCGTGGAGCGGTTTTCGGGCCAGGTTGCGGTATTCGATCCGCGGCACGTCGACTCGCCGTGCTATCGATGCTTGTTCCCCGAGCCACCGGCGCCGGGCGAGGTGCCAAGCTGCGCGGAGGCGGGCGTGCTCGGTGTCGTTCCCGGCATGATCGGCATGCTGCAGGCATGCGAGACCCTCAAACTGCTCCTCGGCATCGGTGCGCCGCTTGTTGGTCGCCTGCTGCTGGTCGATGCATTGGCCATGCATTGGCGAGAGCTGGTGCTGGCACGCGATGTCGAATGCCCGGGTTGCGGATCCAGCGGGGCCGACAGGCTGCGGCGGACGAGCCCGCTGGATCCGGGCTCCGGCTGAGCGTGGTCGGGCCCCACGATGGGCGTGAACGGATCACGCCCATCGGCCCGCCTTGCGCCTAGCCCGCGGTCAGTGACTGCCGTCGTCCGGTTTCAATGACGGCGGGGTCTCGGGCTCGGGCAGGAGGCTCGATTGCCGGGGTGCGACGGGAACCGGGATCGCCACCGATGGCGCAGGCGCCATGGGCGCCGCTGGCGGCGGCGCGACTTCGTTGCGCGGTTCGCCGGCATCGGCGGCCGGAGGTGCCAACGGGGAAGGTTCCCGGCGGGGCTCCGGATTCGTGGTGACGGTCCCAGGGACGATGGGGACGGGAGCCGAAGGCCCGGGCGTGAACGCGGCCGATACGTCACCTGCCGTGGGACGGCTCGCAGGTACGGGCGCCGGCGGCGCGGGTTGGACCGCCGGCTCCGTCACCCCGATCCGGGGCAGCGGCTCTGCGTGGCGGGACTCGGTCGACGACGGGTGGGCGACCCCATCGGCTCCTGCCGGGGTCGCCGCCGGGGCTCCCATGACTTCGGCGGCCGCCGACTCATCTGGCACGTCGGTCGTCGAGGATCCCGCGGCGCCAGAAGCGGGCGTTGCCGCCTCCCCGTTGCGCCGGCGGCGTCCACCCCGACGGCCGCGGCGGCGAGAGCGCGGTGCCTCGCCGGCATCGCCACCCGGCTGGCCGGGTACGTTCGTGCCGGATACCGTCTCGGCCTCGGTCGAGGAGAATCGATGGGTGGAACTGGCCTCGACTCCCGCCGTCGGCGCGCCCTCAAGGGCACTGGCCGCCGCACCTTGCGATTGGGCTGCCTGCGGGACCGTCTTGGGTTGGGAGCGGCCTGCCGCGGAGGCGCGATCGGCCGAACGGCCATCGCCCGAACGCGGGCCGCGGTCACCCGGCTTGCTGGAGGGGCCGCGCGTGGCGGTTGGCGTCGACTTGGCGGGCTGCGCCGCGCCGCGGGATGCCTGCCCCTGTCGCGCCCCTGGCGCGGCACGCTCGCCGGGCTGCAAGGCGCGCGGCTCCGCGCGTCCCGCCGAGCCACGCATGTCTTCGCGGCGGTCGCGGCCGCCGGCGCCGCGATGGCGTTCACGATCCGTGGGGCCGCGCGATGGTGCTCGCGGGGCAGGGGCGGGCGCGGCCTCGGCAGCCGGCGTGCCGCGGAACCAGCCCAGCAGGCGCTTCAGCACGCCGCCTTCTGCCGCCGGAGTGGCGCGGGTGGTGGCGTGCGGCTGGCTTCCCGCCGCGGGCTCCGATTCAGGTCGGGATAGATCATCGCGTTGTGGCGCGGGCGTGGTGGGACGCACGCCGGAGACAGCTGGCGTCTCGCCCTGAACGTCGACCTGGCCGACCCTGGGAAGCACCGCTTCGGCGCGCGCCGTGAGCCGCTCGTAGCTGGGCTTCACGTGGTCGCCCATGTCGGATTCGCGGACGCGGGTAATCTCGAGGTGCGGCGTCTCGAGATTCTCGTCGGCCACGATTACCACGTGGGTCTTGTGGCGCATTTCAATCTCGACCACGGCCGCGCGCTTTTCGTTGAGAAGGAAATTGGCCACCGGGGTCGGTGCCTGGACCAAGACCTGTCCCGTGCTTTCCTTCATGGCGTGCTCCTCAACGAGTCGGAGCGCCGATAGCGACAGCGATTCCACGCCGCGGATGCGGCCGTGGCCCTCGCAGCGCGGGCAAACGATCTGCGTCGATTCGCCCAGGCTCGGGCGCAGGCGCTGCCGCGACATCTCCAGCAGGCCAAACCGCGAGATCCGGCCGATCTGCACGCGGGCGCGGTCATGCCGCAGGGCATCCTTGAGCCTGTCCTCCACCTCACGTTGGTGGCGAGGGCTGTCCATGTCGATGAAATCGATCACGATCAGTCCACCCATGTCGCGGATGCGCAACTGCCGGGCAATCTCGGTTGCCGCTTCAAGGTTGGTGTTGAACGCGGTGTCCTCGATGTCGGTTCCCTTCGTCGCGCGGGCCGAGTTGATGTCGATGGCGGTCAGGGCTTCGGTCTGGTCGATCACGATCGAGCCACCCGAGGGCAGGCGCACGTTCCGGTCGAACGCGTTCTCGATCTGGCTCTCGATCTGGAAACGAGAAAACAGGGGGGTCGTTTCCTGGTAGAGCTTGAGCTTGCGCAGGTTGTTGGGCATGACCTGCTGCACGAATTCGCGTGCGTCGTTGAACAGTTCCTCGCTGTCGATGAGGATCTCGCCGATGTCATTGCGCAGGTAGTCGCGCAATGCGCGAATGATCAGC
>JAKAZN010000220.1 GCA_021815835.1 Pseudomonadota bacterium | reverse complement strand
GCCGGCGGGTGATTTCAGGTCGATCGCGACGGCGCGCTTGTTGCGGTTGAAATAGACGTAGAAGCCCGAGGCGAAGCCGGTCAGCCGGCGCGTGTGGTCGCCCTGGGGGGCGGGTTCCACGCGGATCACGTCGGCGCCGAGATCGGCGAGCACGGCGCCGCAGGAGGGACCCATGATGGTGTGGGTGAATTCGAGGATGGTCAGGCCTTCGAGCGGCAGGGCGGACATGCGGCGTGGGTCTCCGTGCGGGGCGGAGATTGCTTCGGCGGGGGGACGGGGGGTGTCAAGCCGGGTCGGCGACAGGTCAGGCGGCGCGCCGCGCGGGCAGGCACGCGCTCACGGAATTATCATATGACACAGAAGCAAGAATATCCCAAGGATGTTGCGGTGCTTTCGCGCTCAGCACGCCAGGGCGCCGCCAGGATGCTGGACCGATCCCGGTTCGGCGCGGCGGCTTGCCCCGGAGGAGGGGAGGTCCGCCGATGGACGAACTCGTTCCTGTCATCCTTGGAGCCGCCATGGGCGCGGTCATCGGATATCTTGTCCGAGGCCGCTGGCGGGATGTCGCGGCGATCGCCGCGGTGATCGTCGCGGGCGTCGCTGCGACGGTTGCAAGCGGCGAATATCGCATCAGCTGGCTCTATCTGCTACCCGACCTTGCCGAGGCCGCATGTGGCCTGGCGCTCGGCTATGCTGGCGTCACCTTGCGCATCGCGGCGCGCGTGAGCTCCACGCCGAAGTAGCGCCGGGCCGTCCAGGCTTTCGGCGGGCGAGAAAAGCCACGGGGGATTGGCGCGTGGACACGACCGAAATGCGGCGTCTTGCGCGGGAAGCCGGGTTCGTCTTCCGCGCCCGGGTCCACGTGCATGGGGCGATCGATGCGCCGACACTTCCGGCGGGGGGGGGCGAGCCCGTCATTGTGGATATCGAGCACGCGCTGCGCGGCACGGAGGTTCTTCGCGGCCTGGCGGGACAGCAGGCGGTCGTCCTGACCCACCATGCCGCCGCGCTGCGGGAGCACCGCGCGGTAATCCTGTTCGCCGAGTGCATCTCTCTCGGCCAGCGGCTGCTGCTGCGCGAGCTCGGGCACGTGGAGGTGAGCGCCGAAGCTGACCACGAAATCGCCGAGGCCCTGCGGGCGGAGGAGGACCGGCCGCTGCACGAACGACTGGCCGAGGCGCCGCTGGTCGTGGTGGGCGAGGTGCGCGAATCCCGGGCGCTCGCGGAACCCCCTCCGCCGCACTCGGAGCACGATCCGGAGTGGTGGATCGCCCGCGTCGCGGTCCGCGCCGCGCTCAAGGGGCGCAAGCCGGCCGGGGATATCGAGGTCCTGTTTGCCAACAGCATCGATATCGCCTGGTACAAATCGCCCAAGCTGCATCGCGGCGTGGGCGGGATTTTCGTGCTGCGCCCCGCGCGCAGGGAGGAGGCGCCGAAGGATGCGCCGCGCGCCGCCTATCAGATGACGGACCCGCTCGACCTGCTCCCCGCCGATCGGTTGTCCGCGATCGAGCGCCTGATCGGTCGCGAAGGGGGAGGTCGCTGAGATGTCGGACGTTATCACGCTGGTCAACATCATCCCCAATCTGTCGAGCGGGGAGACCAACCAGGACAGCGAGCCCAATCTCGCGGTCAACCCGGCCAATCCGTTGGAGATTGCCGCCACCGCCTTCACGCCGAGCCCGAATGTCGGCAGCAAGAAATCGCCGGTGTTCTTTTCCGCCGATGGTGGGCTGACCTGGAGCCTCAAGGATCTCATCGCCGGCACACCGGTGCGCGATCAGACGCTGCGCTTCGCGACGCAAAGCGGGATCCTGTACGCCGGCGTGCTCTGGGGCACCGGCAGCAACATCGCGCTGATTAATTTCGATATCCTGCGGACGAGCGACTTCTCCGGCCTCACGACGATGAACAAGCTCGCCGAGCGGAAGAACGACGACCAGCCGTTCATCCAGGCGGCGACCGTGCCCAGCGGGTCCGGCGCCGGCAAGGACCGGATCTATGTCGGCAGCAACGACCATGCGCCGGCCAATATTCCGGCGACGATCGACCTTTCGCTCGACGCCGCCATTGCCGCGCCGGTGACCGCCACCTTCGTCATCGAGGGCCGTACCGTCCTGCGCGACGGGTTTCCGACCCGCCCCGCGGTGCACCTGAACGGGACCGTCTATGCGATTTTCTATGCGCTGATCGGCGCCACCTCCGATGTGGTGATCGTCCGCGACGACAACTGGGCGAGTGGGGGGACGCCGTTCACCGCGCTGACGGACACCGGCGATCTGAAGCAAGGGGTCCGCGTCGCGACCGGCGTGATCAATCCGTTCAATGGCCTGGTGCTGGGCCAGCAGCGCATCGGCAGCGATCTTTCGATCGCGGTCGACCCGCGCGACAGCGCGACGGTCTATATTTGCTATGGCGATCAGCAGGGTGGAACCTATACGCTCTATGTCCGCAAATCGGCCGATTCGGGCGCGACCTGGTCGGGCAATCTGCGCAGTATCCAGAACGCGACCAATCCAGCGCTGGCGGTGAACAGCCAGGGTCGGCTCGGTTTTCTCTATCAGCAGCTCACCGGGGTCGCACCCGGCCAGAACTGGCAGACCACGCTGGAGTTCACCACCAACGATTTCGCCGCGATCACGACCTACGTCCTCGCCAACACCCCGGCCGGAACGCCGGCGATCACCTTCAATCCCTATCTCGGCGACTATCTCTACATGATGGCGGTGGATACCGCGTTCTACGGCATCTTCAGCGCCAACAACACGCCGGATCCGACCCATTTCCCAAATGGCGTCACCTATCAGCGTAACGCGAATTTCACCACCAAGACACTGCTCGCGCTGGATCACGTGACGCCGGTGGCTACGTCGATCGATCCGTTCGTGTTCACCGTCACGCCAGGGTTCGGACGGGTGGTGACGGTCATCGCCAATGCCGGAAACTTCGGATCCACCTGCCCGGAGACCTTCATCGACGAGGAGCTCACGATCGACAACGGCGGCACGGGGCCGCTCCTGATCACCAATATCACGTCCTCGTCGCCCGATTTCCTGACGCCGAGCGTTCTGTCCTATCCGATCAAGCTCGGCGTGGGCGATGCGATCGATATCGCTATCCGGTTCGTGCCTCTCAGCCCGGGGGCCAAATCGGCGACGATTACGATCTTCAGCAACGATCCGGCGGGGCCGCACAAGGTGGTGGTCTCCGGGCTCGCCTCGACGCCTCGGCTCAGCCTGATCATCGCCAAACGTGGCGATTTCGGGAAGGTCTGTGTCGGCCGGTTCGCCGACGAGGATCTGATCCTCAACAACAGCAGTCCGTGCCCGGTGCGCGTTTTTGCGGTCGCGTCCTCCGACGCCGATTTCGTGGTCCCGGAGGTGCTGTCCTTCCCGCTACTGATCGGACCCGGCGACCCGCTGCCGCTGCCGATCCGCTTCGCGCCAGCGAGCTTCGGGGCCAAGTCGGCGACGATCACCGTGACCAGCAGCGATCCCGCGAGCCCGCACACGGTCCGGGTCCACGGCGACGCGCCTTCCGGGAAGCTCGCCGTCACCGGCTCGCTCTGTTTCGGCGGGGTGAAGGCGTGCTGCAGGGCGGAACGGACACTCAGCATCTGCAATGTCGGCGAATGCGCGCTCCATGTGACCAGCGTCGCGTTCAAGCGCAAGAACCCGCATTGGAAGCTGGTCAACAATCCGTTCCCGGCGACACTTCATCCAGGATCCTGCCTCGGCGTCGTCGTGCGCTACAAGGCGACCGAGAAATGCCCGATCGCGTCCGAGCTGGTCATCACGAGCGACGATCCGACGATGCCGGTCAGGACGCTCGACGTGATGGCCTACACGGTGTGGGGCGATTGCGGCTGCAAGGAGCGTGGCGGGGGGTGCGGGCGGAAGGACTGCGGCCGCTGCGGCTACGAGCCGTCCTGCGACGACGGGGCGGATGATTGCTGCGCCGACGGGGACGAGGAGTAGTCGGCCCCCGCCTGCTGCGCCGACCTCTCCCACAAGCGGGAGACCTGAAAGACGCTCAAGCCGCGGCGGCCACCAGCGCCGGACCCGCCGGCTCCCAGCAATCGGGATCGGCAAACGCCGCGCGCAACGGCCGGTTGTTCAGCGCGTGCCCGGTGCGATGCGCCACGAACCGCCCACAGATCCCGAACCCCGCCAGCGCCAGGTCCCCCACCGCGTCCAGCAGCTTGTGGCGGGCGAATTCACGCTCCATCCGCAGCCCACCCGGGTTCAGCACGCGCGCGCCATCCACCACCACCGCGTTGTCCAGGCTGCCGCCCTGGGCGAGGCCGGCTTCGTGCAGCTGCACGACCTCCTCGGCCAGCGCGAAGGTGCGCGCGGGGGCAAGCTCGGCGCGGAAGGTCTCGGGCGACAGGCGCAGCGCGATCTCCTGCCGACCAATCGCGGACGCATCGAAGGCGATGGACAGGCGCATATCCAGCCCGTCCGCCGCCGCTACCGGACGCAGTTCCGCGAACGCGGCGCCGTCCTCCACCCGCACCACGCGACGCGGCGCCATCCGCCGGCGCGGCGCATCCAGCGCGGCGATTCCATCGTGCCGGGGCCGAAATTCTCCACCAGCGCGTCGGCGCGGGCCAGGAGATCGGCGGCGACCTGGTGGCCGGCGGGCGATTTCAGGTCGATCGCGACGGC
>JAKAZN010000219.1 GCA_021815835.1 Pseudomonadota bacterium | reverse complement strand
GCGCCGGCCGAAGCGCGCCCCCGCTCAGCCCCCCGCCGCCCGTCGCGCCTCGTATGCCTGCAAATGACACCACGCCACGCCCAGCATCGGCGCCGCCAGCCCGGCCGCGCGCGCCCGCGCCAGCATATCCCCCACCACATGATCGCCCTCGATCGGCCCGCCCCGCTCCAGATCCCGCAGCATGGACGCGGCGAAGACCGATCCCCGCTCCGTCAACGTCGCCCGCGCTTGCGCGAGCCGCGCGGGACGGGACGCATGGCCGGCGGCGGCAGCGGTCGCGTCGGCCTCGGCCAGCGCGGCCAGCACCAGCGCCTCCCCGTCATCGGCGGCCATGATCTGCCCGACATTGCCGCGCATCAGGCAGGTCATCGCGGCCATCGTCGCGAGCAGAACGAATTTCTCCCACATGTCCTGGATCGGGTCCTCCGCCACGCGCAGATCGAAATGCGCGGGGCGGGCGGCCTCGGCGAAGGCGGCAACCAGCGCGGCCTGGGATGGCTGGCGCGGCCCGAGCGTCAGGGCATGCAGCTTGTTCAGATGCCGCACCTCGCCCGAGGGCGCGAGCGTCGCCGCGATATGACACAGCCCGCCCAGCACCGATGCGGCGCCGAACGCGCCGTCCAGCCGATCCAGATGGCGCATCCCGTTCAGCATCGGCAGCACCGCCGCGCCGCCCGCCATCGCCGGCGCGATCGCCGCGATCGCATCATCCAGGTCGTAGGATTTGCAGGTGAGCAGCACCACATCGTGCCGCCCGTCGCCGGCAAGCGCGTCCGCCGCGACGGTGCGCACGGGCCGCGCGATATCGCCATGCGGGCTGCGCACGACGAGCCCGCCCGCCGCCAACTGCGCCGCCCGGCCGGGCCGGACCAGGAACGTCACGTCCGCGCCGGCCTCCGCCAGCCGCCCGCCGAAATACCCGCCGATCCCGCCGGCGCCCAACACCAGAACCCGCATCGCCTACCCCCATCCGGCCGGCGCGGAGAATCCGCGCCAGCTCTGTTCCAACAGATGCGCCACCGCGATCGTCGTTCGATCACCGCCATACGGCCCCACGATCTGCACTCCGATCGGCAAGCCCTCGCGCGACATCCCGAGCGGCGCGACCGTCGCCGGCAGATGGAACGCGCCGGTGATCCCGGGCCAGAACAGCAGGTCGTTGTAGGGGATCGTCCGCCCATCCAGCACCACATGCCGTTCCGACGTTTCCCCCGCCTGCATATGCGCCAGCGCGGGGCGGCCGAAGACCGGGCAAAGCAGCACGTCCCAATGACGGAAGAACGCGGCCCAGACGCGGCGCAGATGATGGCGGCGCTCGTGCAGCTTCAGCCATTCCCGATGCGACAGATCGATCGCGCGCAGCATGATTGCATCGGCGCTGGTATCGTCCGCGTGCAGGCGCGCCCTCGCCGCGCGGCGGGCGTCCAAGGTCGCTTCTGTTGCGCGGCCCGACAGCGCGGCATCGAGCAGGGTCAGATAGAGATGCCAGGCCTCGGTCACATCCAGATCGGGGCGCGCGGCGCGGCCGATTTCCGCGCCCTCGGTTTCCAGATGGCGGGCGAGATCGTCGAGCAGCTCGGTGGTTTCCGCCTCCGTCGCCTGGCCCGGCTCGTGCGACCAGACCGCGATGCGCAGATCCGAAAGCCGCGTGGTGCGCGGTAGCGGCAGGGTGAAGCCCAGCCCGGTATCGGCCGGATCGAGCCCCAGGATCGCCTCCAGCCCGAGCCGCAGATCCTCGGCCGAACGCGCAAGCGGCCCGATCACCGAGATATCGGCGAAGGACGCCGCGTCGGTCAGCGAATGCCCGCGCGGCGAAGCCAGCCCCCAGCTCGTCTTGTGCCCGAACACGCCGCAGAAATGCGCCGGCACGCGGATCGACCCGCCGATATCGCTGCCGCATTCCAACGCCGCCAGCCCCGCCGCCACCGCGGCCGCCCCGCCGCCCGAGGACCCGCCCGGCGTATGGGCGAGGTTCCACGGATTGGACGCCGCGCCATAGACCGGGTTGTAGCTCTGCCAATCCGCCAGACTGACCGGCACGTTGGTCTTGCCGAACACCACCGCGCCGGCGGCCTCCAGCCGTTTGACGGCGAGCGCGTCGCATTCCGCCTTGTGCGCCGCGCGCGCCTTGTGGCCCCAGGTTGTGGGCAGACCCTTGAGGTCGAAACTCTCCTTCACCGTCATCGGCACGCCGAACAGCGGTGGCGCTGCATCGCGCGGGCCGTGATCCAGCGCGTGCGCGCGCGCCCGCGCCCGCTCGAAATCGCGCGCGACCACCGCGTTGATCTTCGGGTCGAGACGCTCGACCCGGGCGATCGCGTGATCGAGCAGGTCGCGGCAGGAAACCTCGCCCGAACTTGCAAGTTGGGCGAGGCGCCAGGCGGGCAGGAAGCTCAGGTCCATGGGCTGATCCAGGGTCGGGGAAGCGAGACGCCGATCCTGGCCCCTGCGCGTCCCGCACGCCAGGGGACACCCCTTGTCACCTCTCCCGCAAGCGGGAGAGGTCGGTTCGCGCAGCGAACCGGGTGAGGGCCGGACGCGCGCCTCAATGCCGCCGGCCGAACCGCGCCTTCACCCATTCCCGCCACGTCTGGAACGTCACATACAACATCGGGATCAGAAAAATCCCCACCGAGCTGGCCGCGATCATTCCCGCAAACACCGCCGTGCCCACGTCCCGCCGGCTCAGCATCGCCGCCCCCTGCGCCGTCACCAGCGGGATCAGGCCCGCCACGAACGCGATCGAGGTCATCATCACCGCGCGGAACCGCATCCGCGCGCCCAGCACCGCGGCTTCCTGGATCGGCATCCCGGCTTCCCGCTGCTCCTTGGCGAACTCGATGATCAGGATCGCGTTCTTCGCCGCCAGCGCGATCAGCACCACCAGCCCGATCTGCGCATAGAGATCGAGCGACAGCCCGCCGAGATGGATGCCGAGGAACGCGCCCAGGATTCCGACCACGACCGACAGCAGCACCGGGATCGGGATGGTCCAGCTTTCATAGAGACCGACCAGGAACAGATAGGCAAACAGCACCGCGATCCCGAGGATCGCGCCGGTTTGCCCGGCGGCCAGCTCCTCCTGGTAGGCGGTGCCGGTCCATTCGAAACCGTAGCCGGCCGGCAGGGTCTTCGCCGACAGCTTCGCCATCTCCGCCAGCGACGTGCCGGACGAAACCCCGGGCGCCGGCCCGCCGTTGATGATGATAGCGCGGTAGTTGTTGTAGCGGGTGATGACCTGCGGCCCGGTGACCACGCGCAGCGAGGCGATCGAGCGCAGCGGCACCATCTGCCCCTGGTCGTTGCGCACGAAGATCTTCCAGATCGCGTTGATGTCGTTGCGATCGTTTGGCTCGCCCTCGATGTTCACCTGCCAGGTGCGGCCATAGAGGTTGAAGTTGTTGACATAGATGCCGCCCAGCGTGGCCTGCAGCGCGGTGTACACGTCCGCCAGATTGAGCCCGAGCGCCGCCGCCTTGGACCGGTCCACATCCACGAACAGCGACGGATCATGGGCGGTGTAGGTGGAAAACACGCGCGAGAGCAGCCGGTCCCGGTTCGCCGCCCCCACCAGCCCGCCCATCACCTGGCCGTTCTTGACAGGGTCCTGCCCTTCCAGCGCCTCCAGCACATACTGGAACCCCGATCCGGTGCCGAGGCCGATGATCGGCGGCAGGTTGAACGGAAAGATCACGGCCGACCGGATCTGACTGACCGCGCCGAAGGTGCGCCCGATCACCGCCTGCACCGAGCTCGCCACCCCCGCGCGGTCGGCAAACGGCTTCAGATGCACGACGACAAAAGCGGAATTGGGTTCCTGCACGCCGCCATCGAGCAGCGAGAAGCCGATGATCGCCAGGGTCTCGTCCACCTGGGGCATCCGCCTCAGCATGGTGGTGACCCGCGTTGCCACCGCTGCCGAGCGTCCGACCGAGGCACCGTCCGGCAACTGGATGGCGATGAAGAACGCGCCCTGGTCCTCCTCCGGCAGGAAGCCCGAGGGCGTGCGCGCCGACAGCCAGCCCGCGCCCGCCGCGACCACGCCCACCAGCACGAGACCGAGCACCGCGATCCGCACCAGCCGCGTGACGACCGCGGCGTAGCCGCCGCGCACCCGGTCGATCCCGCCCATCACCCAGCCCAGCGGCCCGCGCGGCGTGCCGTGATGGCGCAGGAACACCGCGCACAGCGCCGGCGACAGGGTCAACGCATTGATCGCCGAGATCAGCATCGCGAAGGTCATCGTGACGGCGAACTGGCGGAACAGAATGCCCGACAGGCCGGGGATGAAGCCCACCGGCACGAACACCGACAGCAGCACGAGCGAGATCGCCACGATCGGCCCGGTGATCTGGCGCATCGCCTTGTCGGTGGCTTCCGCGGCGGTGAGGTGCGGGTCCTCTCCCATCACCCGTTCGACGTTCTCCACCACCACGATCGCGTCATCGACGACGATGCCGATCGCCAGCACCATCGCGAGCAGGGTGACGGTATTGACCGAAAAGCCGAGCGCGGTCAGCCCCGCGAAGGTGCCGATCAGGCTGACCGGCACGGCGATGATCGGGATGATGGTGGCGCGCACGTTGCCGAGGAACAGGAACACCACCAGCACCACCAGCGCGAAGGCTTCCAGCAGGGTGGTCAGCACCTCGCGGATGGTGTCGGAGACGAAGG
>JAKAZN010000218.1 GCA_021815835.1 Pseudomonadota bacterium | reverse complement strand
CGCCCTGCTCGAAGGCGGCATGGCCGAAGCGGTCATAGGCGGCGCGCTTCTGCTCGTCCTTGAGGACGTCGTAGGCTTCGTTCAGCTCCTTGAACTTGGCCTCACCGCCCAAAGAAAGGCCCGCGGATCATGCTGCATAGTCCGGCTGCCGCGAACGCTCGATCCCGGGCCTGACAAAGGGGTTTTCGACCGCCCCGTCCATCAGGAGATCGACCGGCCGGCCCCGCAAAGCGGCGAGCGCGTCGCGCAACGCAAGATGTCGGCGCGGTGCGCATCCAGCAGCAGGATCATCGCAGGTCTCCGACCGCGAGATGATCCCATGGGCGCGGCGGCGCCGATCGCGGCAACCGCCCACCCGCTCACTCCCACGCCACCGCCACCCTCCCGACCCCCACCCGGTCCCGGAACCCCGCCTCCGCGGCCCGCCAGTCCACCACATCGACCTTCCACGCCAGGTCGCTTTCGGAAAACGCCTCCCCCAGCGCCGCCATTTCACCGAGCGTCAGCGCCCGCCCCGCGTCGATCGCCAGATCGAGATCGGAATAAGGCTTCGCCCGCCCGCAAGCGCGCGAGCCGAAGGCCCACACCCGCGCGCCGGCGGGCAGATGCGCCCGCAGGATGGCGCGCACGATCGCCAGCGCGTCAGCCGGCACATCCAGCGCGCCCGCGGCACTCATATCCCGCGCGCACGCAACTGGTCGCGGAGGTGCGTCGCCTCCCGAAGGAAGCCGCCGATCCCGCGCACCACCTCCAGCGCGACGGATTCGTTATCGGTATGGCTGGTCCGGGCCCGCATCTCCCGGAACGCGCGCCATTGCGGCCAGGCGCCAAGCAGAAGCCCTTGTTCGTTACCAGACCGGACTAAATCCGCAAAGCTCATCCGGTCGTATTCTTCCGGTGAGGCGGAGGTGTTTTCCAGCGCCCGCTTCAGCATTTTGTGCGCGACCTCGTATGTGAATTCGAATCGCTGCACCAACCCGTCGCGGATCACGGTCTGCGCGGGATCGCGGCCATAAAGCTCCAGCGCTTCTTCCAACCGCGCAATGGAATTGTCGAGCGGCGTCAGGTCCAGGCTCATGACCCACACTCTGCCGCATCCGGCCCGCCGGCGCGAGGGGCCGCTCCCGGCTCGCCTCTGCTATAGAGCCGTCCACAACCCGCGCCCACCAGGACCCGAGACCCAGATGCCCCATCCTCCAGACGTCATCGTCATCGGCGGCGGCCACGCCGGCACCGAGGCCGCGGCCGCCGCCGCCCGCGCCGGCGCGCGGACCCTGTTGCTCACCCACCGCAAAGCCACGATCGGGGAGATGTCCTGCAACCCCGCCATCGGCGGCATCGGCAAGGGCCACCTGGTCCGCGAGATCGACGCAATGGACGGCCTGATGGGCCGCGCCGCCGACCGGTCGGGGATCCATTTCAAGCTGTTGAACCGCAGCAAGGGTCCCGCCGTCCGTGGCCCCCGCGCCCAGGCCGACCGTGCGCTGTATCGCGCCGCGATCCAGGATTTGCTCGCGGAAACCCCCAACCTCACCATCCGCGAACAATCCGCCGAGGACCTGGCCCTTTCCCCCCAGGGCCACCTGACCGGCATCGTGCTGGCCGACGGCACCACCATCCCGTGCGCCGCCGCCGTGCTGACCACCGGCACCTTCCTCCGCGGCGTGATCCATATCGGCGAGACCCAGACCCCGGCCGGCCGCGCCGGTGAGGCCCCGTCCATCGGCCTGGCCCACACCCTGGCCCGCCTGAACCTCCCGATGGCCCGCCTGAAGACCGGCACCCCGCCCCGCCTGCACCGCGACAGCATCGACTGGTCCGGCCTGGCCGAGGATCGCGGCGACGTCCCCCCCGAACCCTTCAGCCCCCTGACCCCCGCGATCACCACCCCCCAGATCCCCTGCCACGTCACCGCCACCACCGAGGCGACGCACGCCCTGATCCGCGCCAATCTCCACCGCTCCCCGGTCTATGGCGGCAGGATTTCCGGCCCCGGCCCCCGCTACTGCCCCTCCATCGAGGACAAGGTGGCCCGCTTCGCCGACCGCGCGCGCCACCAGATTTTCCTGGAACCCGAGGGTCTGGACGATCCGACCATCTATCCTAACGGAATCTCAACCTCTTTGCCGGAAGATGTGCAGCGGGCGATGCTGCGGACGATCCCGGGCCTGGAACGGGCTGAGATGCTCCGCCCCGGCTACGCCGTCGAGTACGATTATATAGACCCCCGCGCGCTGACGGACGGCCTGGCCGTCCGAGCCATCCCCGGCCTGTTCCTGGCGGGCCAGATCAACGGCACCACCGGCTATGAGGAAGCCGCCGCCCAGGGCCTGATCGCCGGCCTCAACGCCGCAAGGCGCGCCGCCGGCTCCCCCCCGGTCCGCCTGGACCGTTCCGAGGCCTATATCGGCGTCCTGATCGACGACCTGACCCTGCGCGGGGTGACCGAGCCGTACCGGATGTTCACGTCCCGCTCGGAATTCCGCCTGAGCCTGCGGGCCGACAACGCCGATCTGCGCCTGACGCGGAGGGGCCTGGACTGGGGCTGCATCGGATCGGCCCGAGCCACCGCCTTCGCCGCCCACGAAACCGCAATCGCCGACGCGATGGCCCGCGCGACCGTCGATGGCGCGATGCCCACCGCCCTCGCCCGCGCCGGCATCGAGGTCCGCGCCGACGGTCGCTGGCGATCCGTCCTGGACCTTCTGGGCGCCGGAGCCGCCGGGGTGGAGCAGGCCTTCCCCTGGCTCCAGGACCTACCCCCGAGGGTGCGCGCCCATCTGGGAACCGAGGCGCTCTACCGCGGCTACCTGCCGCGCCAGGCCGCCGAAATCCGCGGCTTCCGGCGCGCCGAGGAAGTGTCCCTGGACGGCATCGATTACGCCGCCATCGGCGGCCTGTCCGCCGAATTGCGGACCCGCCTGGTCCGGACCCGCCCGGCCTCCCTCGGCGCGGCATCCCGGTTGGAGGGCATGACCCCGGCGGCCCTGGCCGCCCTGACCGCGCACCTCCGAAAGGCGGCCGGAGCCGAATGCTTCACGTGAAGCATTCTTCGATATCGAACAATGCTTCACGTGAAGCATTCCGGGGGGCGGGGGTGTTCATCGACCTCCTGGCCCGCTGGAACGCCACCATCAACCTGGTCGGGCGACGGGAGTTCCCGGCGATCGCGGAACGGCACATTGCCGATTCCCTGCAACTGGTGCCGCTGATCCCCCGGGGGACCGCCCGAGCCATCGATCTTGGCTCCGGCGCCGGATTCCCAGGGCTGATCCTGGCCGCGGCGACGGAAATTCCCTTCGATCTGGTCGAATCCGACCTCCGCAAGGCAGCCTTCCTGCGGGAAGCGGCCCGGGTCCTGGGCGCCCCCGCCCGGGTCCATGCGGTCCGGATCGAGGCGGCCAAATTCGCGCCGGCGCCGCTGGTCACCGCCCGGGCCCTCGCCCCACTGCCGCGGCTGCTGGAATTGGCGGCGCCGTTGCTCGCCCCGGGCGGGGTTGCGCTGTTTCCCAAAGGCGCCGGGGCCGAGCAGGAATTGACGGCGGCGCGAAGGGAGTGGCACATGCGGGTGGATAGCGTTCCGAGCCGAACCGCTCTGGACGCCGTCATCCTCCGCATTGCCGAGCTCGCGCGTGGCCCCGCCAGACCCTGACCAACCGCCGGCACCCACCCAGATTATCGCTATCGCCAACCAGAAAGGCGGCGTCGGGAAAACCACGACCGCAGTGAACCTGGCGACCGCGCTCGCCGCAAGCAACCGCTCCGTGCTGCTGATCGATTTGGATCCGCAAGGAAATGCCTCCACCGGGCTGGGCATTGCCCGGGACGACCGGGCGGTGGGGTCCTATTGCGTGCTGGTGCTGCATACGCCGCCGGAAGATGCAGCGCGGGACTGCGGGATTCCACATCTGTCGGTCATACCGGCAGAAGCGGACCTGGCGGGGGCGGAGATCGAACTGGTGGGCATGGAGCATCGGCAGACGCGGCTGCGGGATGCGTTGGCGCCGCTGCGTTCGGGCGCCATTCATTACGATTACGTGCTGATTGACTGCCCGCCCAGCCTGGGGCTGCTCACCGTCAATGCCCTTGTCGCCGCCAATACCGTGCTCGTGCCGCTGCAATGCGAGTTCTACGCCCTGGAGGGCATCTCCGGGCTGATGCGCACGATCGAGGCGGTGCGACGCGGGTACAATCCATCCCTCCGGCTGTCGGGGATCGTGCTGACGATGTATGATAAACGAAATAATCTGGCGGACCAGGTCGCGGCCGACGCGCGCGGCTTTTTCGGCAGCGCGGTGTTCGACACCGTGATTCCTCGGAATATCCGGGTGACCGAGGCGCCCAGCTACGGAAAGCCCGTGCTGCTCTACGATTTCCGCTCGCCGGGGGCGCAGGCCTATGTGCGGCTGGCGGCGGAATTCCTGCGGCGCGGGCGCGACGCGGGGGTGGCATGAAGCCGCCCGGGCGCGATCCGGCGCAGCGGCTCGGGCGTGGGCTGGCCGCGCTGCTGGGAGAGACGGCGATGACGCCCGATCCGGCGGCGGGGTCGGTGCGCAGCCTGCCGCTCGATCTTCTGGACCCCTCGCCGTTCCAGCCGCGGCGGGCGATCGATCAGACGGCGCTGGAGGAACTGGCGGAATCCATCCGCGTGCGGGGAATTCTGCAGCCGCTTCTGGCGCGGCCCGATCCTTCCGATCCGGG
>JAKAZN010000217.1 GCA_021815835.1 Pseudomonadota bacterium | reverse complement strand
ATCGTCGCGTCCCTGCCGCAAGGCGTGATCGTGTTCGGGCCCGACCGGCGCGTGCGGCTGACCAATCCCGCCTATGACCGCATCATGGCCGGCGCGGGCGCCCAACCCGGCCAGGACGCCGAGGACATCATCCGCCGGCGCATCGCCGCGGGGGAATACGGGCCGGGCGATCCCGCGACCCTGCTCGCCCGCCACCTCGCCTATGATTTCTCCCGCCCGCAGACCCGCCGCCGCCGCCGGCCCGACGGCACGATCATCGAGAATCGATGGGTGCCCCTGGCCGATGGCGGCTTCATGGCGGTGGTCACCGACATCACCCCGCTGGTCGGCGCCGAGGAGGAGACGCGCCGGCACGGCGCGCAGACCGACCTCCTGCTCGCCGGGATGCGCCACGGGCTGATTCTGTGGGGCCCGGATCGCCGCATCATCACCGCCAACGCCATGGCCGCCACCCTGCTCTGCGTGCCGCCCGAAATTCTCGCCCCCGGCCGCCGGCACGAGGAGATGATCGACGCGATGCTCACCCATGGCCATTTCGGCGCCGGGCGGCTCGCGCGGGCGGTGGCGAGCGAGCTCAAGGCGCGCGACTGGACCCATCCCTGGGTGCGCCATTTCGTCAACCCGGAGGGCCGCTTCGTCGAGCGCCGGGCGGATCCCGTCGCGGGCGGGATGAACATCACCACCCTGACCGACATGACCGAGCAGCGCGAAGCCGAACACGCGCTGCGCCGCGCCCGCGACGCGGCCGAGGCCGCAAGCCAGGCGAAATCGCGCTTCCTCGCCACCATGAGCCACGAATTGCGCACCCCGCTCAACACGGTGATCGGCTATTCGGAAGCGCTCGTGCAGGAGACCGAAACCGGCAGTGGGCGCGTCGCCGACGACGCGCGGCTGATCCTGGACGCCGGACGGCAGTTGCTGAACCTGATCGACACCCTGCTCGACGTGGCGCGGCTGGAGGGCGGCGGCCTCGATCTCGCGGAGGACGAGGTCGATATCGACCGCCTGATCCAGGCCGGGCTGCGCCAGTTCGAATCCGCCGCCACCGCCGCGGAGATCGCGCTCCGCATCGTCCCGCCGGCGGAGGCGGGAACCGGGCTGCCGCTGGTGCGCGCCGACCGGCGCAAGCTCACCCAGGCCCTGCATCACGTCCTGTCCAACGCGCTGAAATTCACGCCCGCCGGCGGCGAGGTCGGCCTCGGCGCCCGGCAGGATCCGGACGGTCTGGTGCTGTTCGTCGTCGATACCGGGATCGGCATCCCCGAGACCGATCTCGCGCGCGTGTTCGATCCGTTCGTCCAGCTCGATTCCCGCCTGGCCCGACGCTTTCCCGGCGCCGGCCTCGGGCTTTACGTCGCCCGCGCGCTGCTCGAGGGCCATGGCGGCACGCTCGCCCTTGCCAGCCGGCCCGGCGCGGGCACGATGGCGGAACTGCGCCTGCCGGCGTACCGGCTGCTGACCCGCGCCGCGCCCGGTGCCGCCCGGCCGGTTCCCCTCCCCGCATCGCAGGAGCCTCCATGACCGCCCTTGCCGCCACCGACGCGTTGTTCTTCGACCGCGCCGACGCCGCGCTGGACCGCGCCGGGGCCGAGCGCCATCTGAGCCAGGCGCTCGCGCACAGCGACGATGGCGAATTGTTCCTGGAATATCGCGAGAGCGAACAGGTTTCGCTCGATGACGGGCGGATCCGCGCCGCCGGGTTCGACACCACGCTCGGCTTCGGGCTGCGCGCGGTCGCCGGGGAGGCCACCGGCTACGCCCATGCCGGCGAGATTTCCGAACCCGCCCTGGCGCGCGCCGCCGCCTCGGTCGCCGCCGTTGCCGCGGGGCATTCGGGCGTGGCCGCCGAGCCGCCGCGCGCGACCAACGCGCGGCTCTACACCGACGCCAATCCGCTGGCCGATGCCGGCTTCGCGGCGCGCACCGCGCTGCTGTCGGAAATCGATTCCTTCGCGCGCGGGCGCGACAGCCGCGTCGTGCAGGTCATGGCCTCCCTGGGGGGGGAGTTCCAGGCGGTGCAGATCCTGCGCGCGGACGGGGCGCGGATGGCCGATCTGCGCCCGCTGGTGCGGCTCAATGTCAGCGTGGTCGTGGACAAGGACGGGCGGCGCGAGACCGGCAGCTACGGCACCGGCGGACGCGGCGGCTATGGCGCCCTGATGGCGCCCGCCACCTGGCGCGCCGCGGTCGAGGAGGCGCTGCGCCAGGCGCTGGTCAATCTCGAAAGCGTGCCCGCCCCGGCCGGGGAGATGGAAGTGGTGCTGGGTCCCGGCTGGCCCGGGATCTTGTTGCACGAGGCGATCGGGCACGGGCTGGAAGGCGATTTCAATCGCAAGAAAACCTCCGCCTTCGCCGGGCTGATGGGCCAGCGCATCGCCGCGCCGGGGGTGACGGTGGTCGATGACGGCACCATCCCCGACCGGCGCGGCAGCCTGACGATCGACGACGAGGGCACGCCATCGAGCCGCACGGTGCTGATCGAGGACGGGGTGCTGGTCGGCTACATGCAGGACCGGCTGAACGCGCGGCTGATGGGCGTGCGCCCGACCGGCAACGGCCGCCGGCAATCGCACGCGCACGCGCCGATGCCGCGCATGACGAACACGGTGATGCTGGGCGGGGCGCACGCGCCGGAGGAGATGATCCGTTCCGTCAAGCGCGGCTTGTACGCGGTGAATTTCGGCGGCGGGCAGGTGGATATCACTTCGGGGAAATTCGTCTTCTCCGCCTCCGAGGCCTATCTGATCGAGGACGGCAAGGTGGGCGCGCCGGTGAAGGGCGCGACGTTGATCGGCAACGGGCCGGACGCGCTGACGAAGGTGACGATGGTGGGTAACGACATGGCGCTCGATCCCGGGATCGGCACCTGCGGGAAGAATGGGCAGGGCGTGCCGGTGGGGGTGGGGCAGCCCACGTTGAAGCTCGCCGGGCTGACGGTGGGGGGCACGGCGGCGTAGGCACACGCCTGGACGGGGTCGTGGCGGCAGGCGATGCTGTCGCGGCAACACGGACCGGCATCAGACCGGTCCTGCCAGGAGGAAACCCGATGCGCGCTCTCCCCACGTGCCTTTCCCTGTTCGCGCTCTGCGTCGCCATGGCGGGATGTACCAGCCAACCAGCGGTGGCCCCGACGCAACAGAACGGCTGGCTGGTCTATTCGGGCGATCATGTCGCGGTGAACGCCGTCTGCGGCACCGAACCGATCCGCCTGACCGGCGACCATACCGAGGCGACGTTGACCGGCGAGTGCGGCCAGGTGGAGCTGACCGGCAGTCACAACGATGTCGATGTGTCGATGGCGCCTGGCGGAACGTTCACGATTCTCGGTGACAACAACGACGTGTGGTGGCACCCGAGCGGGCCGGGCGTGGCGCCGACGATGACGATCCGCGGCAATGCCGATGCGTTCCACGCGAGCAAGCCGTAGCAGGACGCGGGCGATTTCCGGCGGCGGCGACGGCGCATGATCGGATGCTGGCCTCTCCGTGCGGGGGGAGCGGTGCCGGTTCAGCTCCCCCTGCGTCCGGGCAGCGCCCAGCTCTCGCTGCCCCGCTCGGTCAACTTCACCGGATAGGCCTGCGCGCCAGCCTCGTTCAGCGCCGCGATCAGCCGGTAGCGCCGCTCGGTCGGCACCACGAACATCATGAACCCGCCGCCGCCGGCGCCCGACACCTTCGCCCCCATCGCCCCGTTGGCCCGCGCCAGGACCTCCAGCGCCTCGATCTGCGCCGTGGACACGGAAGCCGCGGTGCGCTTCTTCGCCAGCCAGGACCGTTCCAGCACCGCGGCGATCGCGCCGATATCGCCGTGCAGCACCGCCTGCTTCATTGCCACCGCATCCTCGCGCAGCTGGTGCATCGCCTCCAGCGCCTCGGTGCTGCCGGCCGACAGCCGCCCGGTCTGGTCGCGGATGATACTGTCGGACAACCGCGATCGGCCGGAAAAACACAGCACCAGCGAGGATTCGAGCTCGTTCACCACCGCGGAGGCGAAGCGCAGCGGATTGACGATCACCCGCCCGCCCTGCAGGAACTCGATGAAATTGATGCCGCCGAACGCCGCCGCATACTGGTCCTGCTGGCCGCCGGCGAGGCCGAGCTCCACCCGCTCGATCTCGAACGCGAGGCGTGCGACTTCGTAACGTCCGAGCGGGCAATCGAGATAGGCGCAATAGGCCTCGATCAGCGCCACCACCAGCGCCGACGACGAGCCCAGCCCCGATCCCATCGGCGCATCGACCGAGGTGGTCACGCTGATCGCCAGCGGCGCGCCGGCGTTGAACTCGCGGACCATGCGTTCATAGACGCCGCGATGCAGCAGCAAGGTGGAGGCCGGCAATACCGGCGCGGCGGGATGGGATTCCTCGCGATCGAGATCGCAGGCGTCGAACACCACCTGGCCGTCATCGCGCGGGCGGATGGAGGCGAAGGCGTAACGGTCAATCGTCGCGTTCAGCACCGCGCCGCCGAACGCCTCGGCATAGAAAGGCAGATCGGTCCCGCCGCCGGCGAGGCCAAGCCGCAGCGGCGCCCGTGCCCGCACCGCCGGCCGCGCGGTCCCGGCTTGCGGGCGGGGAGGAACATCCATCGCGCAACCCCATCACATCCACCCCGGCCATAGCGCGCCCGGCGGGGCCGGCGCAACGACGTCGCGGGGTGACGGGGGCGCCGAAGCGAAGGCCAGGGGGGCGCTGCCCCCCCTGGCCTT
>JAKAZN010000216.1 GCA_021815835.1 Pseudomonadota bacterium | reverse complement strand
CGGCTCGCGGATGCGGTGCTCGGGATCGCGCGGGCGCCGGATATGGGCGCGCTGATGCGGCTGGCGGCGCCGGAGACGGCGAGGCGGCTCGCGGGCGAATAGGGCAGGGCGCCCCGCGCGGCGGGGGCGGGCGCCTCTTTCCGGGGGACGCCAAGCGGCTATGAAGGGGGGTCGCGAACCGCAGGAACACCCCGTCCATGCCGATCTTCACCGAAGCCCGCCTCCGCTCCGTCACCGCGCTGATCGTCCGCCGCATGGGCAGCGACGCGACCGAGACGGAAATCGTCGCCGATCATCTCGTGCGCGCCAACCTCGCCGGCCATGACAGCCACGGCGTGGGGATGCTGCCCGCCTATATCCGCTTGCTGCATGACGGGCTGCTGGTGCCGAATCAGACGCCGGAGACGGTGCTCGATTTCGGCGCGCTGCTGGTGCTGGACGCGCGGCGCGGCTACGGCCAGCGCATGACGACGATGTCCGTCGCCCGCGCGATCGAGCGGGCGCGCGAGACCGGGGCCTGCGTGCTCGGGATGCGCAACGCGTCCCATATCGGCCGTGTCGGCACCTATGGGGAGCAGGCGGTGGCGGCCGGGATGGCGTTCATCGGCTACGTGAACGTCGCCGACCACCACGATATCGCCGCGCCCTGGGGCTGCGCCGAGCCGCGGCTGGGCACCAATCCGTTCGTCACCGCGGTGCCGGGGGCGGAGGGACCGGTGCTGCTCGATATGGCCACGACCACGATCGCGGCGGGCAAGGCGCGCGTCGCGCGCAACAAGGGCGTGCCGGTGCCGGACGGTTGCCTGATCGACGCGGCGGGCGCGCCGACCAACGATCCGACGCCCTTCATCGACGATCACGTCGGCGCGCTGACCGCGTTCGGGCGGCACAAAGGCTCGGGGCTCGCGGTGATGTGCGAGATCATGGCGGGCGCGGTGGCCGGCGGGCAGCGGGCGGGCGAGGCGTACAAGGGGGGGATTCTCAACTCCATGTTCGCCGTGGTGATCGATCTCGCGCGGATGAGCGGCGCGGCGGCGGCGCTGGCCGGGGTGGAGGCGACCAAGGCGCATATCCGTTCGTCGCTCGTGGCGCCGGGGTTCGGCGAGATCCTGCTGCCTGGCGAGCCGGAGCGGCGTTCGGCCGCCGCGCGGCGAGCCGAGGGGATTCCGGTGGACGAGCGGAGCTGGGAGCAGATCCGCGAGGCGGCGGGAACGCTCGGGATCACGGAGGCGGAATTGGAGCGCGCGAACGCCTGATCTGCCGCGTGGCGCGGGCCGAGGCCCGGCGCCGCTCTATATGATTTCTATATGCCGCGCGGGGTCGCGGCGAATGGAAAATATATCTCCTCGCGCCGATACCAGGGGCGCGAGGAGAACCCCCATGACCGATGTCTTCTACCTGCTGCTCGGCGCCGCCTTCCTGGTGGGCTGTGCGTTCTATGCCGTCGCCTGCGACCGGCTGTGAGGTCGCGCCATGATGATCGACGACATCCTGGGCGGGATCGCGGCCGTCTTTCTGTTGGCCTATCTCGTCTACGCGCTGATCCGGCCCGAGAAATTCTGAGCCAGGCCGCCCGGAGCACCAAAATATGATGGGTCATACCACCGCGCATGGCTGGGCGCAGATCGCGCTGTGCGGCCTGTTGCTGATCCTGATCGCGAAGCCGCTGGGTGGCTACATGACCCGGGTCTTTGCCGGTGAGCGGACACCGCTCGCGCCGGTGCTGCGTCCGCTGGAGACCGGTCTTTACCGGCTTTGTGGCCTGCGCGAGGACGAGGATCAGCACTGGCTTTCCTATGCGTTCGCGATGCTGGCGTTCAGCTTCGCTGGGTTTGCGATCCTGTACGGGATTCAGCGCGTCCAAGGGATGCTGCCGCTCAATCCGCAGGGGTTCAGTGCCGAATCGCCCGATCTTTCGTTCAACACCGCGGTGAGCTTCGTCACCAATACCAACTGGCAATCCTACGTGCCGGAACAGACGATGAGCTACCTGACGCAGATGATCGGGTTGACGGTGCATAATTTCGTCTCGGCCGCCACCGGCATCGCGCTTGCTGTTGCGCTGATCCGCGGCTTCGCGCGCCGCTCGGCGGCGGGGATCGGCAATTTCTGGGTCGATCTCACCCGTTGCGTGCTGTACATCCTGCTGCCGGTCTCGATCGTCGTCGCGCTGTTCTTCGTCTGGCAGGGCGTGCCGCAGAATTTCTCGGCCTATACCGACGCCACCACCTTGGAAGGCGCGCGGCAGGTGATCGCGCAAGGCCCGGTCGCCTCGCAGGAAGCGATCAAGATCTTCGGCACCAATGGCGGTGGTTTCTTCAATGCCAACTCGGCGCATCCGTTCGAGAATCCGACCGCGCTCACCAATCTGCTGCAAGAACTGCTGATGCTCGCGATCGGCGCCGGGCTGACCAACGTTTTTGGCCGCATGGTGGGCGACCAGCGCCAGGGTTGGGCGATCTTCGCCGTCATGTTCGCGCTGTTCCTGGCGGGCGTGGTGAGCGTCTATAGTGTCGAAAGCCAGGGCAACCCGGTCTTCGCCGCCTTCCATGTCGATCAGGCGCCAACCCGGTTCCAGTCGGGTGGCAACATGGTAGGCAAGGAGGTCCGCTTCGGCATCGCGCAATCGGCGCTGTTCACGACCACGACCACCGATGCCTCCTGCGGGGCGGTGAACACCATGCATGACAGCCTGCTGCCGCTGGCCGGCGCGGTGCCGATGGTCAACATCATGTTGGGCGAAATCATCTTCGGCGGCGTCGGCTCGGGTCTGTACGGCATGTTGCTGTTCGTGATCGTGGCGATGTTCGTGGCCGGGCTGATGGTCGGGCGAACGCCGGAATATCTCGGCAAGAAGCTGGAAGCGAAGGAGGTCAAGATGGCCATGCTCGCCATCCTGGTCCTGCCGCTGTCGATCCTGGGCTTTACCGCGCTCGCCGTGGTGCTGCCGGTCGGAACCGGGGCGCTGGCGAATGGCGGCCCGCACGGGTTCTCCGAGGCGCTCTATGCCTACACCTCCGCCACCGGCAACAACGGCAGCGCCTTCGCCGGCCTGTCCGCCAACGTCCCGTTCTGGAACGACACCCTGGGGCTGGCGATGTTCATCGGCCGGTTCCTGATGATCATCCCGGTGCTCGCGATCGCCGGGTCGTTGGCGCGCAAGAAGATCGTGCCCGCCTCGCTCGGGACCTTTCCGACGTCGAGCCCGCTGTTTGTCGGCCTGGTGATCGGCGTGATCCTGATCACCGGCGGGCTGATCTACTTCCCCGCCGTCGCCCTCGGCCCGCTGGTCGAGCACTACGCGCTGCTGCGCGGCACGCTTTTCTGATCGAGGCATCCTCCATGCAATTCCGTTCCCATTCGCGCGGCGCGCGCGCGAGCGTGCTCGATCCGGAGATCCTGATCCCGGCGATCCGCGAGTCTTTTGCCAAACTCAACCCGCGAATCCTGATCCGCAACCCGGTGATGTTCGTGGTCGAGGTCGTGGCCGCGCTCACCACGATCGTCAGCCTGCGCGAGCTCGTGGCGGGCAGCCCCCATGTGGGGTTCGCGCTGCAGATCGTATTCTGGCTCTGGCTGACGGTGCTGTTCGCCAATTTCGCCGAGGCCGTGGCGGAAGGCCGCGGCAAGGCGCAGGCGGCCACCTTGCGCAAGGCCCGCACCGAGACGCTGGCCAAGCGCCTGCTCCCCGACAGCACCGGGGCCCATGATCCGCACGGGCTCTACGAGCCGATCCCGGCGCCGGCGCTGAAGCAGCGCGAGCTGGTGCTGGTCGAGGCGGGCGATCTGATCCCGAGCGACGGCGAGGTCGTGGAGGGGATCGCCTCGGTCGATGAATCCGCGATCACGGGCGAATCCGCGCCGGTCATTCGCGAATCGGGCGGCGACCGCTCCGCCGTCACCGGCGGCACACGGGTGCTGTCGGACTGGATCAAGGTCCGCATCACCGCCGCGCAGGGTTCCACCTTCCTCGACCGCATGATCGCGCTGGTGGAAGGCGCGGAACGGCAGAAGACGCCGAACGAGATCGCGCTCAATATCCTGCTCGCCGGGCTGACGATCATCTTCGTCATCGTGGTGGCGACGATCCCGAGCTTCGCCCACTATGCGGGCGGCAAGGTCTCGGTGGTGATCCTGGTAGCGCTGTTCGTGGCGTTGATCCCGACCACGATCGGCGCGCTGCTCTCGGCGATCGGCATCGCCGGGATGGACCGGCTGGTGCGGTTCAACGTGCTGGCGATGTCCGGCCGCGCGGTGGAGGCGGCCGGGGACGTGGACACGCTGCTGCTCGACAAGACCGGGACGATCACGCTCGGCAACCGCCAGGCGACGGAATTCTTCGCGCTTGCGGGCGTCGATGCGGCAGAACTGGCGGACGCCGCGCAGCTTGCCTCCCTGCCGGACGAAACGCCGGAGGGGCGTTCGATCACGGTCCTCGCCAAGGAGAAATACGGCATCCGCGGTCGCGATATGGCTCCGATGGATGCCCGCTTCATCCCGTTCTCGGCGCAGACCCGGCTCTCCGGCATCGATTTCGATGGCGTGCGCATCCGCAAGGGCGCGGTCGATGCAGTCCTCGGCTTTGTGCGCGCGGCGCACGACGGCGAAGGCGGGATCGGCGCCACCGCGCGCGTGTCCGACGCGGCGGTGCGCGAGCTCACCGCGAAATCCGACGAGATCGCCAAGGCCGGCGGTACACCACTCGCCGT
>JAKAZN010000215.1 GCA_021815835.1 Pseudomonadota bacterium | reverse complement strand
GACATCGGCTTCCGATCCGGAATGGCCTTCCACCATCGCATTGGTGGAATCGCAGACCATCGCCAGCACGCCGGCGGCCCCCAGGGCTGCGAACCCCGCCTCGTCGGTCGGCGGGCCGACCAGCGGCTCGGGATCGAGCTTCCAATCCCCGGTATGCAGCACGACACCGGCCGGCGTGGTGATGACCAGCGCCTGGGCTTCGGGGATGGAATGGGCGACGCGGAGGAAGCGCAGGCCGAAGGGCGGCAGGTCGAACGCGCCGCCCGGCGGGATCACGTGCAGCTTCACCTGACCCAGCAGTTGCACCTCCGCCAGTTTGCGGCGCAGCACCGCGGCGGCGAAGGGGGTGGCGAAGACCGGGCAGCGCAGCTGCGGCCAGAGCCAGGCCACGGCGCCGATATGGTCCTCATGCGCGTGGGTGATGACCAGGCCGACCAGCTGGTTGCGGCGCTCGGCGATGAAGCCCGGGTCGGGCATCATCACCTCGACCTCCGGGTTCTCGGCGCCGCCGAAGCCGATGCCGCAATCGACGGCGAGCCACTTGCCGCGATAGCGGTAGAGGTTGAGATTCATGCCGATCTCGCCCGTCCCGCCCAGGGGCAGGAAGGCGAAATCCTCGGTATCATCGTTCATTCGGGTTCGCTGAGCCTCGATCGTTCTTTTGGTAATGTGGGGGCGGGGTTGCGCTCCGCCAACATGCGCAGGCCGTCGAGGGTCAGATCCGGCTCGATATGCT
This sequence comes from Pseudomonadota bacterium, assembly GCA_021815835.1. GTDB lineage: Bacteria > Pseudomonadota > Alphaproteobacteria > Acetobacterales > Acetobacteraceae > JAJZVS01. The sequence goes on along the minus strand of JAKAZN010000215.1, from coordinate 3,989 downwards.
CGATCTGCACCGTTCCCTCAGCGAATAGCGGGGCGAGGCCCCCGGTGGCAATCACTTTCATCGGGCCGCCGAATTCGGCCTTGATCCGGACCAGCAGGCCCTCGATCAGGCCGATATAGCCCCAATAGACTCCGGATTGCATGGCCGGGACCGTGGACCGGCCGATCACCGCCTGCGGCCGGCTGATCCCGATGCGCGGCAGCCGCGCGGCGGCGTGGTGCAGCGCCTCGATCGAGAGATTGATGCCCGGGGCGATCACGCCGCCCAGATAGGCGCCGTCGCGATCGACCACGTCGAAGGTGGTCGCGGTGCCGAAATCCACCACGATCAGCGGGCCGCCGAAGCGCCGATGCCCGGCGAGTGCGTTGACCAGGCGGTCGGCGCCGACCTCCTCGGGGTTGTCCACCTTGATCGCGAATCCCCAGTCCAGCGAAGCCCGCGCGATGAGCGGTTCAATCGCGAACCAGTCGCGGCACAGGCGGCGCAAGTGATAGAGCGCCGCGGGCACGACGGTGCCGATTACGGCGGCGGAGATCATTGTCGGCTTGATACCCACCCGATCCAGCAGCGACAGCAGCCACACGGCGTATTCGTCGGAGGTGCGCTGCGCTTCGGTGCGGATCCGCCAGACGCCGCGCCATTCCGCGCCCTCGCGCACGGCGACGACGACGTTCGTGTTGCCGACATCGATCACCAGGAGCATCGGGGATTCCCCATGCGGGCAACCGGCCGGGACGCTTGCTCGATCATGCCTGGGGCACGAATTCGGTCCCGGGCGTGCGCGCGATCACGGCGCGCTGCGCCGGCCCGATCGGCGAGGGCGCGGTCGGACGGCCGTCGAAATCGAGCCATAAATTGTGCTCGTAGTCGTACAGCTTGCAGCGGCGCAAGGTGTCGTGGAGCCAGCGGAAGGAGAAACCCTGTCGCACGGCGTGATCGGCGGAAATCTCGTTCAGCCGCGCCTGCGCGTCCCGCAGCCGGTGATAGGGGATGCGCGGGTTCACATGATGCGCGGCATGGTCATACACGTCGTGCGCGATGAGGCCGAACCAGCGCGGGACGGCGAGGTGCAGCGATAATTGCTCGATCGGGATAGCTTCCTTGCGGTCGATCGCGCCGTCGAACCAGGCGATGTTCACGTGGGTGTGCTGCACATAGACGGTGAAGGAGAACAAGGTCTGCCAGACAAAGAAGGGAAGCACGAAGCCGAACAGGATGGCCACGAGCGGCCCGGTCGGGGAATAGGCGGGCGCGGCGGCGAGCAGGGCGCTCAGGCCGGTGAACCACGCCATCACATAGGCGAAATGTCGCCAGGCGGCGGCGCGGAAGCGACGCGGGAGGAAGGCGCGCGGGATGAATTTCACGTCCCACCAGCGCTCGATGATGTAGTAGGCGGCGAGGCCCAGGCCCCATTCGTTGCGGTAGAACCGTTCCAGCCATTGCCGGTGACGCGGCAGCCGGTCGAATGCCTGCTTCGACAGCGGCGTCCAGGAATCCTTGTGGCGCCCGTTGGTGAACGGGTGGTGCACGTGATGGTGGTCGTAGATCCAGAGCTGGTAGCTGTAGAGCCCGGGCAGGAAGCAGAAAATCCCAAGCAGCCGATTGAGCCGCGGCGAGCGCGCCAGATTGCCGTGCGCCGCGTCGTGGCCGAGCGTGGCGAGATTGGCGATCTTCACCCCGGCGAACACGCCGCACAGCAGCTTGGCCCAGAGCGGGGCAAGGAACAGCACGCCGGCGAGCGCGCCGAAATAGAGCGCGTAGTCGAGCAGGAAATCGCCCACGGCGCGGGTGGTGTTGACGGTCGCGAACGGCGCGAGCGCGCGGCGCACCGCGTCTCGCGGTGTCACCGACGGCGCTTCCGGGCCTGTCTCATGGCGCATGGGGCGCATCAACTTCCTGTTCCACGTCGTCGTTCCGGCGCGCGGACCTCCGTCCCGTATCATTGTGGCCCATGATAGCGGCGGGCTGGGGCGAGGGGAAGCGGTCCGCTCCTAGCCGAATAATCCCGCGGCCGCGGCGCCCGCGGCGGCGACGAAGGGGCCGGCGAACAGGAAGAAGAACAAGGTGAACAACCCGGTGACGGCGGCGACGAAGCCGATCATGCTCGCCCGCCGGTCCATCGCCGCGGCGGGCGCGTCGAAATACATCACCTTGACGATGCGCAGATAGTAGTAGGACCCGACGACGCTGGTCAGCACACCGATCAGCGCGATGGTCCACATCCCGCTCTGAACCGCGGCAAGGAAGACGTACAGCTTGCCGAAGAACCCAGCGAGCGGCGGGATGCCGGCCATGCTGAACATGAACACCGCGAAGGCAAGCGCGAGACCGGGATCGGTACGGGAGAGGCCCGCCAGATCCTCGATCTTTTCGACCGCGTGGCCCTGGCGACGCATGGCGATGATGCAGGCCCAGGTGCCCGCGCTCATGAAGATATAGACGATCAGATAGACCAGCACGCCGCGCAGCCCAAGCTGATTGCCCACGGCCAGCCCGATCAGCGCGTAGCCCATATGGCCGATGGAGGAATAGGCCATCAGTCGCTTGATGTTGGTCTGCCCGATCGCGGCGAAGGCGCCGAGCACCATCGACGCGACCGAGACGATCTCGATCACGAGCTGCCAGGATGCGAGCAGGTGGCCGAAAGGTCCGGCCATGATCCGCAGGAACAGCCCCATCGCCGCGATCTTGGGCGCGGTGGCGAAGAAGGCCGTGACCCCCACGGGGCTGCCTTCATACACATCCGGCGTCCACATATGGAACGGTGCCGCCGAAATCTTGAACGCAAGTCCGACGATGACGAAGACGATACCCACAACCATCCCGGTCGAGGCCGCGCCCGGCGAGGTCAGCGCATGGGCCAGGGCGGCGAAATCCATCGTCCCGGAGAACCCATAGACCAGCGAGATGCCATACAGCAGCAGCCCCGAGGCCAGCGCGCCCAGGACGAAGTATTTCAGCCCGGCTTCCGAGGACCGCACATCGTCGCGCGCGAAGGCCGCCAGCACGTACAGCGCCAGCGATTGCAGCTCGAGCGCGACATAGAGCGTCATGAGGTTGGTGGCCGAGACCATCCCCATCATGCCCACGGTCGCGAACAGCATCAGCACCGGATATTCGAACCGCGCGATGCCCTGCTTGCGGTTGTAATCGAGCGCCAGCATCAGCGACAGCGCCGCGCCGAGCAGGATCAGGGTCTTGGTCAGCACCGCGAAGCGATCGACGGTGAACTGGCCATAGAAGCCCACCCCGTCGGGGCGCGTCAGCACCAGCATCCCGGCGATCAGGAACGCGCCCAGGGTGAGCATGGCGGCGAGCGGCGTGGCGTCCGGCTTGCGCAGCACGCCGATCACCAGGATGAGCATCCCGCAGACGGACAGCACCAGCTCCGGCAGGGCGATGGACCAGTTCATCGGCGCGCGGCCTCCGCCAGTTGCACGCGGGCGGGGCCGGGCGGCGCCGCCATCGCCTGTTCATGCCGCGCGACCATCTGCGCCACCGTGCTGTCCCAGAACCGGGTGAAGCTGGACGGATAGACCCCCATCCAGATCGCGAGCACCAGCAGGGGCGCGAACACCGCGATCTCCCGCGGGGTCACGTCCAGCAGGGCGCGCAGATCGGGTTTCGTCAGACGACCGAAGATGACGCGGCGATAGAGATAGAGTGTGTACATCGGCCCCAGGATCAGCCCGAGCCCGCCCAGCAGCGCCAGCCAGAAATTCACGTGCAGCGCGCCGATCGTCACCAGGAACTCGCCCACGAAGCCGGAGGTGCCGGGCAGCCCGACCGAGGCCATCACGAACACCATGAACAGGAAGGCGTAGAACGGCATCCGCTCCGCCAGCCCGCCATAGCGCGCGATCTCACGCGTGTGCAGCCGGTCGTAGATCACGCCCACCAGAAGGAACAGCGCGGCCGAGACGATGCCGTGCGAGAGCATCTGAAACAGCGCGCCCTGGATCCCCTGCACGTCGAAAGTGAACAGCCCG
>JAKAZN010000214.1 GCA_021815835.1 Pseudomonadota bacterium | reverse complement strand
CCATGAGGTGCCGGGCCAGGCCGGCAACGACCACCCGACCTCCATCCCCACCGGGGTGTTCGAGACGGCGGACGGGCACATCAACATCGCCGCCGCCGGCGACGCGATCTACGCCCGGCTGTGCCAGGCGATCGGGGCGGAGGCGCTGATCGCCGATCCCGCATTCGCCACCGGCGCCGCGCGTTCGGCCAACCGCGCGGCGCTGAACGCGGCGATCGCGGCAGTGACGCGCACCCGGCCCTCGGTGGAATGGATCGCGGCGCTGAACGCGGCCGGGGTGCCGTGCGGCCCGATCTACAAGATGAACGAGGTCTTCGCCGACCCGCAGGTGCAGCACCTGAACATCACCCGCCGCGTGCCGCAGCCGGTGCTGGGGGAGGTGGAGGTGGTGGGCCAGCCGGTTGAGCTGTCGCGCAGCGGCTGGAGCGTGCGCAACGCGGCGCCGGAACTGGGCGAGCACACCGATGCGGTGCTGGCGGCGCTGGGCTATGGGGAGGCGGAGATCGCGGGGCTGAAGGCGCGGGGGGTGGTGTAGGGGAGGAGCGGGGCGCCCAGACGCACAACCACGCCGTTGTCCCGTCCGTAAGAGATGCCCGGCTTTCGAAGGAAGATAGGGTTGTGCAGGCCCACGCCGCCGATTCCTATGGGCGCTTCCGGCGCCTCCTCAAAAAAGCGACACAAGCCTGAAAAAGATATAAACTGAAGCTCGCGGCGCGCTGTCATCGAACGTGACGGTCGCCGGCCCGCCCTAGACCGGGTGGCGGCGTTTCCGGCTCCAATACAGCCCGACCAGCGGCAGACCCAACAGCGGCAGGGTCGCGGGCTCGGGCACATTCGTGCCGCCTGGGATGTTGAGGTTTCCGGTCACCAACATCTGGAAGGGAGAGAGCGTATTGTTCGGGGCCGTCTGCCCGGATGAGTAACTGTATTCGCCGCTCGCGGCGGCTGGCGGGGAGAGCGCGGCGGCCCCATAGACCCATTCAGCGGCAGTCGTCGCGCCCCTTCCGCTATAGGCCAACACAAGCCAGTACCGCGCGCCGCTGGTGAGCGTGACGCCACCTGGAGCGGAAATCGTGACCGCCGTGATGGCCGTGGACGACAATGCGCTATCGGAAACACTGCCAAGCTGGACAGCGTTGACCCCGTTCGGTGCAGGTACGGAGGTACTGCCGCTGTTCTGTTCCAAGTAGACATTGAACCCGCCGGTGGCGGCACCGGAGAGAAGAAGGTCAAGAGTGACCCCCGTCAAAGTCCAGGACGAAGAGGCCAGGAACGAATCCCCCAACGGGGTGTTGTTGAGCAGGGGAACGACATCAGCGGTGCTGCCGCCAAGCCCGGTGCTGTCGAAAATCACGGCCGCGGACGCGGGGCGCATGCTCCCCAAACCGAGCATCGCCACGAGCGACATGCCGAGTATCGCTGCCGGCGTCCGTCTGGCCTGCATAAACGTCCTACTCCCGTCCTTGGGCGGCACCGAAGATCAGTTCGGAACTGCCCGACGCGCTCATCGAATTTTTGCGGCGAAGCATCTCATCCAGCAGGTTTTTCTTTGCCCTGCCTGAACAAGTTTTAGCCCGCGGCTCGCGTTAAAGTCAAGCATTGCAGCGCGGCCTAGGTCGTTCCAGCGATGAGGGTGCCCGAATCGGGCCGGTCCGGCTCAGGCGGGCGCGCGCATCCGATATTCCTGGGTAATCCATTATGAAAGAACGGGTTTCCGCGGAATCAGCCCCCGACCGGCGCCGTCCGCGATCGCGCGTCGGACACCTCGGGCGCCGTTTGGCCGGGAGCCTCGCGAGTCGTCCGCCGTGTCCATTCGGTCACATAGTCGAACCGATCCATCCAGTCTTCAAATCGCGCCTCAATCCAGGATGCCTGGGCAATGTCAAGAAAATGGCGCCACCGCCCGATCTGGCCGCTCCGCCCGGCATGGTGCCGATGCCACTGGGTGACAAGATCGACCAGGTCCCCGTTCGGGTGGCGATACACGTCGGCGCGCACGGGAAATCGGGCGATCTCCGCCTCGATCGACTCCCGGCGGGTGCGGGCGAAAATCGCCTCCCGCGCAGCTGGGGCGAGCGTGCCGCCGAGCGCCGCAGCAATCGCATCGAGGGTCTCGGGCTGGTCCGGGAAGCCGGTCTCGTAGCGCAACACCACCGCCATGCGATCCGCCACCGCGTCGGCGCAGGCCTGTGCCGAGCGCTCCACGGCTTCCAGCGCCGAGGCAAAGGCCCGAGCCTGATAGAGCATCAGCGATACGACACAATCACGCGGATCGCGCAGGGACACGAACACGGCTCGCGACCGGACGCCGGACACCGCGGCGGCGGCCGGGCCCACGGCGTGCGACTTGATCACGGTGAGGCGATCGGGTGCGAGCAGCCCCGCGATATCCTCGGCACGAGCGGCATAGCACCCCACCGCCGGTGGCAGACCAGGCACCATCGCCCCGGCAACCTGCAGGACAGCGTTGAACAGCCAGGTCGAGGCGCTCCCTTCCATGCCGACGCACCAGACGGGCGGCGGCAACACCCCGATCGGCGCACCCGGCCGGAGGCCATCGTCAGCCAAGCGGCACCCTTCGGCCCGCACGACGTGACGGGAAAACCGGAAGCACAGGAAGCCGCGTGGTGTCGGAACAGGCCGCAGACGGATCGGGCACTTTTCGGCCGATCATCCGGCGCCCTAAGTCATGCGGCCCGGGAGTCGCGGGCGGGCTCCGACTGAACCAGATAGGTCATCGACCCACAGAGATGCACTTCGACCACCGCGGCGGCCGGACTGTCCTGCAGACGAATCCTCCCTTCCCCATCAGTCCAGCGCCATGCCTCCGCCCCGGCTCCTTCGACCGGATGCCAGCCACCGGCCAGGGCCGGATGATCCATCGTGAGCACCTGCTCCTGCAGGCCGGACCGAATGACGATCTGCCGCACCGCAACCCCAAGCCGACGATGATCGTTCCGCCATGCGGCATGATCGGCCGGCGACCCGTACCGCGAGGTCAGCACCATGTCCCGGCCCAATCCGCCCGGCAACGCGAACACCGCCCGGTCCGGCGCAAGCACGACCGGCGCGAAGCTGCGCCCTCCGACGCGCAGCCTGAGGTCCGTTTCCGCGGTGACCGCACGCGCGGGCGGGACATAGCCCTGCATGCGCGCCCGCGCGACGAGCCGCCGCCAGATCGGTTCGATCGTCACCGCGTCGTCGGCCAGCGGCGCGCAGGCATCGCTGGCCCATTGCCGCAGGCCGGCGTTGATGTGGAACTCGGGGTGCAGAATGAGCGCGGTGCCGGCATTCTCGAAAATTGCCCGATTGCCGGTATCCAGATAGGTCTCGACCGGCAGGCCTTCCGCCAGGACCATCGCATGGTCGCGCGTTTCGATATGGTAATACTCGATCACCGGCTGGTCGTAGTCCTGCACGATCGTCATGCCGTTCACGAGGCACTTTGCCGAAACCAGGTGCCCATCAGTGAACACGCAGTGTTCCGGCGACAGCAGCAGGTCACGGTGCGGCACGGCATCCGCGAAAGCCCCGCGCCGGATGCGCACCGGGGCCACCATTTCGGGTCGGGCATGACGCCGCAGATCGATGCTGAGCCGCCCAACCCAGCAGATCGGTTCAACGGCGGTGACGCCGTCATGCAGCACGGTCAGAAGATCCCCTTCGGCCAGAGTCTCGACCGCCCGCTCCCCGGCGGGCGTCAGGACACGCGATCCCGCGGCGAAGCAGGTCGCTTCGAGCACCGTCCCGTTCGCTCCCTGGCTGACGACGTTGAACACCGTAATGTTCGATTGATAGTTATTGAAATCATACGTCGCCGTCCCGCCACCCGCCAGGGTGCCAACGACCTGCATTGATCCGCCGGCCACCGCATTCACGGTGCCGATGTTGGTGAACATCGTGAAATCGATGGAGTCGCCGAAGTAGAAATTCGCCAGCCTGCCGAGGTCGGTCACGGTCTGCCCCGGGGACAAAGCCCCGGTGAGCACGATCTCTTCGGGGACCGAGGTGGCGTTCAGATCGAACGCGACCGCAGGCCCGCCGAGATCGCTCACCCCGGCCACCAAGGTCGTGTTGGCGCCAAGCAGGTCGATCGTGCCGTTGCCGGCGATCGGGCCGGTGACGGTCAGCGTGTTACCAGGCGCGATCTCGACCACACCGGGGATTATGGTGCGCCCGCTGGTCGTGTTCTGCACCGTAAGCGCCGACAGCGAGAGGCCAGAGACATCGTCAACTGAAACAGCGCCGGAGGGCCCGCCCGCCACAAACACCGCCTCGCCGTTGATCGGAACAGCCCCGGTCGTCCAGTTGGACACGGCCGACCAGTCGTAGGCACCGGCAGACCCAGTATTAAAGGTGAATGTAGCCGTCGTAGCGGACATACGAACGCTCCGGAGCAATGGCGAGCTGACTTTTGAGAGGATTACGTTCGCACACCGTGACACAACCGTCAATCAAAACCACCCACCACCACCGCATTTACCTCCGCCCCTACCAGCACCGCATACACGCTCAGGTAGAACCACAGCATCACCCCCACAACCGCACCGAGTGGCCCATACGTCGCCCCGAAACTCGGCAGGTTCGCCACGTAGAAGCTCAGCGCCCCCGACGCCGCCAGCCACAGCGCCGTCGCCACCACCACCCCCGGCCACAGGCGCCGCCGCCTGCCCGCCTCGCGCGACGGCCCGTCGCGCGACGGCCCCACCCGGTACAGCACCGCCACCGACGTCGCG